>CAZUYE010000001.1:0-75435 GCA_964624925.1 uncultured Oscillospiraceae bacterium
TCACTGCCTTGGTGTACGTGGAGCCCACGTCGCAGCCGCCGTAATATTTCATCGTCGTTTACTCCTTATTTGTTGTACTCGTAGTGGGGTTTTTCCGTGGCATAGGGCTGCTTCAGGGGATCCTTGCGCTCCATGCGGTCATAGTGACGGCACAGGAAAGGCTCCACCCCATAGAACAAGGCCTTGCCGTCCAGGTCGAAGAAGAAGATTGCGAACAGCGCCGCATAGACGCCCAGCCCAGCGAACAGGATGATCTTCAGAATTTTCAACAGCTTACGCATAGCTTTCTTTCCTCCTTAGCAGCTTACCAGCTCTCGGAATCGTCAAACTCCAGCAGAGATGGATCAATGGGCTCCTCGTGCATGACGGTGGTCATGTAGTCGTTGATGATGGAGCGGATTTCCGCCCGGGACACGTTGCGCTTGTCTGGCAGGGCGTGGGGCATCCAGATGGCGTGGATGTTCCGGGCCCGGAACTCGTCCTCGAACAGGCCGTGAACACCCTGCATACCCTTGCACAGCAGCTGGTCGTACATCATCACCATATCGCAGTGGAACTTCTCCATGTTCTCCCACAGCTCGAAGATGTGGTGCATACCGCCCACGGCCATGCGGCGCATGGGAGCCCACTCGTGATAGCGGGCCATGTCCTCCAGGGTGTGGCTGTAGCTGTCGGTGCGGATGGTCATGTTGAACATCAGGGAGTCCATGTTGATGATGCAGTTCAGGCCCCAGCAGTTATAGGCCCAGGTGCACCAGTTGGAGTAGTACAGCGGGGCACAGGACCAGGCGATAACCCGGTGCCGGGTCATGGGGAAGCTGTTGATGCGCTGCTCCACGCACTTCTCCATGATCTTGCGCACCTTCCGGTCGGTCTCGTGCCAGATGGGCAGATCGCCGTACTGAGACTGGTAGATGCGGTACAGGGCCTGAGACACACCGTTGATGGGATAGAAGCTGGTGTTGGCCGCCACGTCCCACTTCTCCCACTCGAAGCGCTGCAGCGCGTTCTGCTGCTCCAGCCGCTTCACCAGCTGGTTCCAGTCGAAGGACACGCCTGTCTGCTCCTCGATGAACTTCCAGGCCTCCTCGATCTCCCGCTGGCAGTGCTCCTGCACCAGGGGATCGTCAAACTGCATGGGCTGCGGCATGGCGAACAGGGGCTTGTCCATGAACCAATCCTGCAGGATAGAGGTGGCCACGGAGCCGTCGCAAGCCTCGTTGGAGGTGATGACGGCCTTGTAGTAGTCGGGCACATCGTCCAGCACGAACAGTCCCGCCTCCGCCTGGCACATGGGACAGGGATCGCCGGGCAGGCCAATGGACTGCACCGCGTCGATGTAGTTCAGCACGGTGTGGTTGTTGACGTGGCAGGTGACGAAGTAGGGGATCATCTGCAGGGGGACATTCTCCACTTCCTTGCTGAAGGGATAGAAGATACCGCCCCACACGGTCTCGTCGTGGGCAATGGTATGGTCATGCTTATCCTGTACCCGGGAGGCCTTGTTGGTCTTCAGGTCGTTGCGGAACATCTGCATGAACTGGAAGATGGTGGCGTTGGTCATGGCCCGGTAGTGCAGTGGGCAGGCCCGCAGCGCCTCACCCCGCAGGCCCTCCATGCCGCGGTCGAACCAGTGCAGCACCGGCAGATAGGTCTGGCCCATCCAGCGGTAGCGCCAGCAGCCCTTGGCAAAGGTGATGACACCGCCATAGCGCATGACGTCATAGACCATCATGGCATAGTTGTACATCCACACATGGTGGAAATAATAGAAAGTGTCCTTGATACCGCGCCACTCGCGGTGCTTGTACAGGCCGGTCTTGTCCATGTACAGGTCGCCCAGGCGGCGCTCGCCGGCGGGTTTGCCGTATACAAAGTCCCGTGCCAGCTTTTTGTAATCCAGGCTCTTGGCCTTGGCGAGGGTCTTCTTCAAATCGATCTTTTTCATTTCTTCGCGCCCTCCTGAATCTTCTTGATCTCAACGCTCTCAATGAAGGCCTGGAAGCGGGTGCGCAGCTGGCCGGAGGCGGCGTTGACGTATTCCTTCTCGATGGAACAGACGGGGATGCCGAAGTCGCGGTTGAGGACGATGGTGTCGATGGTGCGCTCGTAGCTCCAGTATTCGCAGAATTTGTTGCTGGCCACGATGATGCCGTCGGCCTTGTACTCCTTCACCAGGTCGGCCAGATACTGCTTGCGCCCGCGCATCTCGTCCTGACCCATGAAGCGGGGACACATACTGGTGTCCAGATAGTGCCGCGCAATGGCGTCCAGGGGGGACTGACCCTCCTGCACCACGATCTCCTCCCGTCCGGGGAGGCTGCCGTAGCAGTAGCGGTCGGCCACCACCAGCGCGCCGCAGCTCTCGATGAGGGCGGTGAAGTTGGGGTCATCGTTCTCCGCGCCGGAGAGCACCAGCTTGCAGCGATAGGTGGGCTTGGCATCGGGCTGACGGGTCTTCAGCTCCTCCGCCGTCTCCCGCAGATAGGGCAGGATCATATCCTTGGGACAGGTCAGGCTGGCCAGCTGGATCACCTGGAACTCATAGCCCGTAATGGTGGGCACGTCCAGCTTACGGTAGCTGCCGATCTCGGTGATCAGGCGGCACACCTCGTTGTGCTGCTCGATGGCGGCCAGCAGCGCCTCATCGGAAATGTCAATGCCAAAGCGCTCCGCCAGGGGATTCAGCACATGGGCCTGCAGCTGCTGACGATAGTGCAGATAGCTGTTTTCGGTCTTCTTGAAAGGCACGTCCGTGAATTCACAGAAGAAATCGGGGTTCTGGATGATGTCCATGTCCTTCACGCTGTCGATTTTCTTCTGCTGCAGGTGCTCCTGGAAACGGCAGGTAACGGTGCAGGTCTCCGTGGCCAGCTGGGCATCCAGGAAGTTGAAGCCGCCCTCCAGGGCCCGCTCCATCAGGCTGCGTCCGAAGTGACAGGTACGGGCGGACATATAGTAGGTAGCCATGTCCGGCGAGCCGCTGCGGGGTGCGCGAAGGCGCACGGAGAAGCAACCCGGCAGATCCAGCAGCACCTCCGGCATGAAGTAACAGGTGTAGCCCAGCGCCCGGCGTCCCTGGCTCTTGGCCTGCTTCACCAGGTCATTATTGGCCTCCTGCAGCAGGTTTTCCATGTAGATCAGGTGTTTCAGATCCCTCATAGATTTGTTTCCTCCTAACGTCATTTATGCCATTGTACACCACAGACTATTTGCCATTAAATTATACATAATTGCGCAAATATTGTCAATGTATTTGTTGATTTTATACATTATTTTCAAAAGTGTTCATAATCTGACAGAAACTTCTGTTTGGTTGCCAAACAGAGGTTTCTGTCCCCCTCCCCTGCTCGGCGGCTCATTGACTTCCCGGCACCGCCGTGCTAAAATATGCCCAAATCCATATGAATGAGGTGCAGAATATGTGCGAGCATCACGAGCATTCCCATCACGACCACGAGCATACCCATTCCCATACCTCCCCGGATGAGAGCCTGGCCCTGCTGGGCTATATGCTGGGGCACAACCGCCACCACGCCCAGGAGCTCCACGACCTGGCCCACGACCTGGGCAATGACGAGGCTGCGCAGCTGATCCACGACGCGGTGGTGGACTTCGAGGCGGGCAACGAGAAGCTGGCGGAGGCGCTGGCTGTACTGAAGGGGGAATGAGCCATGTGCCTGTCCACGGTATACCAGCTCAGCGGCGGTGAAAAGCGCCTGCTGTGTAAAAACGTCGCCGCCGTGCAGCAGCAGGACGGCCAGCTGATCTTCACCGACATTATGGGAGTGCAGACCCGGGTGGATGCCGTCATCGACCGCATCGACCTGATGGAGAATTACATCTTCCTGACGGAGCGCCTTGGCTAAGTGAAACAAAAAAGCGGTGCCATTTTTCGTGAAAATGCCAAATGTTTCCGGGGAGGAAAAAATCCGATTGACACCCTTTTTCCCGCCGTGCTACAATAAGATGACAAGTGAAAAGGGAACATCGGGCGATGGATCAGGGAGAGGCCGCGCCGCCGTGCGCGGAGCCGAAGGGGAACGCAGAAGCTCTCAGGCAAAAGGACCGGATCCGGACGATACTCCGAAAAGGCCGCCATGCGGCCACCGAAGGTGCAACCCTCCTGCGGGAGGGGAATCTCTCAGGTTATGAAACGGGGGCGCAAAGCGGTAGCTTTGCGCCCTTTTTGCTGTCCGAATATCAGGAAAACGGAAGAAAACGAAGGAGGAACACACAATGAGCGAACTCAAACGCACGCAGCTGTATGACGTGCACGTAGCGGCCGGGGCCACCATGGTGGACTTCGGCGGATGGGAAATGCCCATCCAGTACCCCTCCGGCATCATTGCCGAGCACCTGTATACCCGTCAGGTGTGCAGCCTGTTCGACGTGTCCCACATGGGCCGTCTGCTGGTGGAAGGCCCCCAGCGCAAGGAATTCCTGCAGCACGTCCTCACCAGCAATGTCAGCGCCCTGGATCTGAACATGGCCCAGTACTGCATCATCCCCAATGAAAACGGCGGCGCCGTGGACGATGCCTACCTGTACCTGTTCGAGGAGGACAATTACCTCCTGGTGGTCAATGCCGCCAACATCGACAAGGATCTGGCCCACCTGAACCAGGCCCTGCAGGGCTTTGACTGCACCATCACCAACATCTCCGACCGCTGGGCCTCCATCGCCATTCAGGGCCCCAAGAGCAAGGAGCTGCTGATGACTCTCACCGGCGGCGAGGCCCCCACCAAGGAGCCTACCAAGAACTCCCTGGGCTGCGTGTCCCTGGAGGGCCACGAGGCCCGCATCGCCAAGACCGGCTATACCGGCGAGCCTCTGGGCTACGAGGTCTATGTCCGCAGTGAGGACGCCGCCTGGCTGTGGAACCGCCTGGTGGAGCTGGGTGCACGCCCCGCCGGCCTGGGTGCCCGGGATACCCTGCGCATGGAGGCCTCCTTCCCCCTGTACGGCCACGAGATGGGCACGGCCCCCGATGGCAGCGAGATCCCCATCTTCGCCGTGCCTCTGGCCAAGTTCGCCGTCAGCTTCTCCGCCCAGAAGGGCGATTTCATCGGCCGCGCCGCCCTGGAGCGCCAGCACAAGGCCTTCCTGCGCCACATGGACCGTGATTTCAGCGATATGTCCCCCCTGCCCCGTCGTATCGCTCCCATCGCTCTGCTGGATCGCGGCGTTATGCGCGCCGGCATGGAGCTGTATAAGGGCGACAAGCTGGTGGGCTGGGTCACCAGCGGCACCATGGTGCCCTACTTCAAGACCCAGGGCGAGGGCCTGTCCACCGTCATTCTGGAGGCCAGCGGCAAGCGTGCCATCGGCCTGTGCTACATCGATAACGACGTGCTGGTGGATGATACCGTGGAGGTGGATGTCCGCGGCAAGCGCCTGAAGGCCGTCATCCCCGCCCGCCACATGAGCGTCGGCGCGCCTCCCTTCGCCCGTCCCCTGCTGTATGGTGAGCAGGAGGAGATTCGCGGTGTGGCCGGCGGCGACCGCACCGGCAAGGCCCTGACCCTGCTGCACAAGGCCATCGAGAATCACAGCTGGCGTCAGGAGCAGTGCATCAACCTCATTCCCTCCGAGAATACCCCCAGCCGCGCCGTGCGCCTGCTGACTGGCAGCGACCCCGCCTGTCGCTACGCCGAGCACAAGAAGATCCTGGCCTTCTATGATAAGGAAGTGTTCTATTATCAGGGCACCAAGTTCATCGACGAGGTGGAGCGCCTGCTGGCAGAGGAAATGCGTGCCTACTTCGGCTGCACCGAGGTGGAGACCCGCGTCCTCAGCGGCCAGATGTCCAACATGGCCGTGTTCTCTGCCCTGATGGACTGGAAGAACCGCTTCGACCGCAAGAACGAGGCCAAGCGCCTGGGCTACGTCATGAACAACCACATCATCAAGGGCGGCCACCTGTCCGCTCAGCCCATGGGTGCGCTGCATGACTACATCGCCATCGACCCGGTCACGGAGAAACCCGCCGTGGTGAACTTCCCCGTCTGCCGCGACAATCCCTACAAGATGGACGTGGAGGAGACCAAGAAGCTGCTGGAGCGCTATCGCCCGGAGCTCATCATCTTCGGCAAGTCCATGGTGCTGCATAAGGAGCCCGTGGCGGAGATCCGCCGCTTCGTGGACGAGCAGAAGATCCCCACCACCATCATGTACGACATGGCACACGTCCTGGGCCTCATCGGTGACCACTTCCAGAACCCCTTCCAGGAGGGCGCGGAGATCGTCACCGGCTCTACCCACAAGACCTTCTTCGGCCCCCAGCGCGGCGTCATCGGCGTGAACTACAAGGAGGAGGATCTGAAGTACGGCCTGTGGAAAACCATCGAGAGCCGCACCTTCCCCGGCAGCGTCTCCAACCACCACCTGGGCACCCAGCTGGGTATGCTGATGGCCGCCTACGAGATGAACCAGTTCCGCGATGCCTACCAGAGCGCCATCATCCGCAACGCCAAGTCCTTCGCCCGCAGCCTGAAGGCCGAGGGCCTGGACGTCATGGGCGACCCCGCCATCGACTACACCGAGACCCACCAGGTCATCGTCTCCGTGGGCTACGGCGTGGGTGCGGAGATCGCCGAGCGTCTGGAGCAGAACAACGTCATCGTCAACTACCAGGCTACCCCCGACGAGGAGGGCTTCACCGCCTCCGGTGCCCTGCGCATGGGCGTCAGCGAGATGACCCGCTTCGGCTTCGAGGAGAAGGACTTCGCCCAGCTGGCCGCCCTGATGGCCGACTGCATCCTCCGTGACCGCGACATCAAGGGCGACGTGGAGAAGCTCCGCGCCCAGCACACCCAGATGCGCTACTGCTTCGACGACGCCGCCATTGAGCAGGCGCTGGAGGAGCTGGCCGGCAAGATCGGCCTGTAACAGACCCGTCATATCAAACAAATTTTAACATTATATTTTGGAGGTAATTACCATGCTGTATCCCAACGATCTGACCTATTCCAAGTCCCACGAGTGGGTGAAGATGGAGGACGGCGTCGCCGTCATCGGCATTTCCGACTTTGCACAGGACGCCCTGGGCGACGTGGTGTTCGTGAACCTGCCCGGCGAGGGCGACGAGACCACCGCCGGCGAGGCCTTCGGTGATGTGGAGTCCGTCAAGGCCGTGTCCGATCTGGTCTGCCCCGTCAGCGGCACCGTCTGCGCCGTCAACGAGGACCTGCTGGATCAGCCCGAGCTGCTGAACCAGGATCCCTACGGCGCCTGGATCATCAAGGTGGAGAACATCACCGATACCGAGGAGCTGCTCAGCGCCGCCGATTACGAGGCCTTCTGCACGGAGGAGGGCTAAGCATGGGCAGCTATGTCCCCTCCACCCAGGCCCAGCGGGAGCAGATGCTCCACGCTGTGGGCCTGACGGACATGATGGAGCTGTACCAGGACGTGCCGGAGGAGATGCTGCTGCGTGAGCCGCTGCATATCCCCCAGGGGATGAGTGAGCTGGAGGCGAGCCGTGCCGTGTCCGCCATGGCCGCTCAGAACAAGACCTACGCCACCATTCTCCGTGGCGCCGGTGCCTATGACCACTACATCCCCTCCATCGTCAAGTACATTCCCGCCAAGGAGGAGTTCCTCACGGCTTATACCCCCTATCAGGCGGAGATGAGTCAGGGCCTCCTGCAGTCCATTTTCGAGTATCAGACCATGATCTGCCAGCTCACCGGCATGGACGTGTCCAACGCCTCCGTTTACGACGGAGCCACCGCCGCCGCCGAGGCGGCCGCCATGTGCCGCGAGCGCAAGCGCCGCGTGACCCTCATCTCCGGTGCGGCCCACCCCGACACCATCAACACCGTCCGCACCTATTGCTACGGCACCGGTGACGAGCTGCGCGTTGTGCCCGTGAAGGACGGCAAGACCGATTCGGACGCGCTGCGTGAGCTGCTGGACGAGAGCGTAGCCTCCGTTTATGTGCAGCAGCCCAACTTCTTCGGCCAGTTCGAGGATGCCGAGCTGCTGGGTCAGCTGACCCACGAGGCCGGGGCCAAATATATCATGGGCTGCAACCCCATCGCCCTGGCCATCCTGAAGACCCCCCGCGACTGCGGCGCGGATATCGCCGTGGGCGAGGGTCAGCCTCTGGGCCTGCCCCTGGGTTGCGGCGGCCCCTACCTGGGCTATATGGCCACCACCGACAAGCTCATGCGCAAGCTGCCGGGCCGCATCGTCGGTGAAACCACCGATCACGAGGGCCGCCGTGCCTATGTGCTGAGTCTCCAGGCCCGTGAGCAGCACATCCGCCGGGAAAAGGCCAGCAGCAACATCTGCTCCAACGAGGCCCTCTGCGCCCTGACCGCCGGCCTGTATATGGCCACCATGGGCCCCGACGGCATGACCCAGGCCGCAGAGCAGTCCATGGCCAAGGCCCACTACCTGGAAGCGGCCCTGCGGGCCCTGCCGGGCGTGGAGCCGGTATACAGCGGCCCCTTCTTCCATGAGTTCACCCTGCGTATGCCACGCCGGGAGGAGATCCTCCAGGCGCTGGAGCAGCAGGGCATCCTGGGCGGCCTGCCCCTGGGCGAGAATCAGCTCCTCTGGTGCGCCACAGAAAAGCACAGCCGCCAGGAGCTGGATCAGACCGTCGCCATCGTCAAGGAGGTGCTGGACAGATGAAGCTGATTTTTGAAAAGAGCGTCCCCGGCCGCCATTGCAGTCTGCTGCCCGCCTGCGACGTGGAGCCTGTGGCCCTGCCCCAGGAGCTGCGCCGGGCAGAGAAGCCCGCCCTGCCGGAGCTCAGCGAGACCGACATCTCCCGCCATTATACCGAGCTTGTGCAGCAGGTACACGGCGTCAATTGCGGCTTCTACCCCCTGGGCTCCTGCACCATGAAGTATAACCCCCGCATCGACGAGGAAATGGCTGCCCTGCCGGGTTTCGCCTCCTGCCACCCCCTGGCCCCCAGGGAGTCTCTGCGTGGTATGCAGCAGGTGCTGGACACGGCGAAGGAGTACCTCTGCCAAATCACCGGCATGGACGATATGACCTTCCAGCCCGCCGCCGGAGCCCACGGTGAGTTCACCGGCGTGCTGCTCATCAAGCAGTACCACGAGGCCCGTGGCGATCAGAAGCGCCGCAAGATCATCGTTCCTGACTCCGCCCATGGTACCAATCCCGCCACGGCGGCCATGTGCGGCTATGAGGTGGTGAATATCGCCTCCGGCCCCGACGGCTGCGTGGATCTGGAGAGCCTGAAAACCGCTCTGGGCGAAGACACCGCCGGCCTGATGCTCACCAACCCCAACACCGTGGGCATCTTCGATAAGAACATTCTGGAGATCACCCGTCTGGTGCACGAGGCCGGCGGCCTGTGCTACTATGACGGTGCCAACCTCAACGCCGTCATGGGCATCGTCCGTCCCGGCGACATGGGCTTTGACTGTATCCACATGAACCTGCACAAGACCTTCGCCACGCCCCACGGCGGCGGCGGCCCCGGCGCAGGCGCCGTGGGCTGCAAGGACTTCCTGGCCCCCTACCTGCCCCACTCCGCCCTGGCGGAGGAGCCCGGCCACCTGCAGGTGCGCAGCTTCATGGGCAACTTCCTGGTGGTGGTCCGCGCCCTGACCTATCTGCTGACCTTGGGCCGCGAAGGCATCCCCGAGGCCGCCCAGAACGCCGTTCTCAATGCCAACTACCTCCAGACCCTGCTGCGCGGCACCTTCCAGCCGGCCTATGACCGCATCTGTATGCACGAGTTTGTGCTGGATCTGAGCAGCCTGAAGAAGGAGACCGGCGTCAGCGCCCTGGATGTGGCCAAGTCCCTCATCGACGAGGGCATCCATCCCCCCACGATGTACTTCCCCCTGATCGTCCACGAGGCCCTGATGCTGGAGCCCACGGAGACCGAGGGCCCCGAGACCCTGGAGCACGCCGCCCAGGTGCTGCGTATGCTATACCAGCGGGCCTTCGACGATCCCCAGACCATGCACGACGCGCCCCACCATATGCCCATCGGCCGCCCGGACGAGGTACAGGCCGCCCGGCGTCCGGTGCTGCGCTGGACAGGCGCGTGAGAAACGAGGGTGTCTATGTCTGATTATCAGCTGATCGTCATCGGCGCGGGCCCCGGCGGCTACACCGCCGCCCTGCAGGCAGCAAAGCGCGGCCTGCATACCGCCCTGGTGGAGCGGCGCGAGGTTGGCGGCACCTGCCTCAACCGCGGCTGCATCCCCACCAAGACCCTGCTGCACTCCTCCCAGGTATACCACGACGCCGCCCACGGCGCGGCTGTGGGCGTACACGGCGGCAGCCTTTCCTTCGACCTGGGGGAGATCTTCGCCTATAAGTGCGCCGTCTCCGAAAAGCTCCGGGGCGGCATCCACAGCCTGCTGAAGGCCGCTAAGGTGGATCTCCTGGTGGGCACCGGCCGCATCGATGCTCCGGGTCGTGTCACCGTCACCGGCCCGGAGGGCGAGAGCACAGGCTACAGTGCCGACCGCATCCTGGCGGCCACGGGCTCCGTGCCCACCCGGCCTCCCATCCCCGGCCTGGAGCTTCCCGGCGTCATGACCTCCGACGAGCTGCTGGAGGGCAGCGACCGCCTGTACGACTCCCTTGTCATCATGGGCGGCGGCGTCATCGGCGTGGAGTTCGCCACCTTCTATGCAAACCTCGGCTGTCGTGTCACCATCGTGGAGGGCATGGATCGCCTCCTGCCCACCATGGATCGCGAGCTGGGCCAAAACCTGGGCCAGATCCTGAAAAAACAGGGCGTGGAGGTGCTGACCTCCGCTATGGTGCAGCGGGTGGAAGCCTGCCCAGAAGGCCTGTGCGTCCATGTGGAACAGAAGGGTAAGGAGAAATCCGTCTGCGGCGAAAAGGTGCTGTGCGCCATTGGCCGCCGGCCCTACTTCGAGGGTCTCTTTGCTCCGGAGCTGCAGCCGGAGTGCCGTGGCCGCAGCCTGCAGGTGGACGAAAACTACCAGACCAGCATCCCCGGTGTCTACGCCATCGGTGATGTGTCCTCCGTCATCCAGCTGGCCCATGTGGCCGAGGCCCAGGGCATCGACTGCGTGGAGCGCTTCTGTGAGGGCCGGGGCCATACCGACCTGCGCGTGGTGCCCAGCTGCATCTACAGCAGCCCCGAGATCGCCGTTGTGGGTCTCACCGAGGCCGAGGCCAAGGAACAGGGCATCCCCGCCGTATCCGGCAAGTGCACCATGTTCGGCAACGCCCGCACCGTCATCGACGACCCGGGCCGCTGCTTCATGAAGCTGGTGGCCAATAAGGAAACCGGCGAGCTCATCGGCGCGCAGCTGATGTGCCAGCACGCCAGCGACATCATCAGCCAACTCAGCGCCGCCCTGGTGAACCGGCTGACCGTGGCGCAGCTGCTGTCTGTCATGCGGCCCCACCCCTCCTTTGAGGAGGCCATGCGCGAAGCCCTGGAGAATCTCTCCGGCAAACTGTAAAAAGCGGTAAGAGAATGTATTTATAGATTCAGCGCCCCGTCACTCGGACGGGGCGCTGAATCTGTCTGTCAAAAAAAATTTTTGACAACATAAATGGAGCCCACAGCCAAAGCTGCGGGCTCCATACGTGTCATGTTTACTTGTCCAGACCGAAGCGCTTGTTGAACTTAGCCACGCGACCGCCGGTATCCACCAGCTTCTGCTTGCCGGTGAAGAAGGGGTGACACTTAGAGCAGACTTCCACGCGAATATCCTTCTTCGTAGAACCTGTCTCAATTACATTACCGCAGGCGCATTTAATAGTAGTCTGCTGATAATTGGGATGGATTCCTTCCTTCATTGCTCTGGTTCACCTCTTTCTGGTACAAAAGTCCTTTTCACAAAGGCAACTGTGATTTTACCACGTTTGCACGGAAAATGCAAGCACTTTTTTCAGAAAAACACCACATTTTGCGTTTTCTTTTCAGCCTGCCTCCATGATCTTGATCTGCTGGGCGCTGTAGTCCGTCTCGTTGATCACAATGTCCTTGATCCGGGCCACGTCGGTGCTGCTCAGGCCCCCCTCCGGCGGCGACACCACCACGCTTATACTGTCAGCCCCCATGAACACCACGCAGTCCCGATAGCCCTTGGCCGTGACCAGGTTCTCGATCTGAGCCTCGGCCACGGTGTAGGCTGCCAACACCTGGAGCGTCTGCGACGCCTCGTCCCGCACGCTCTGCTGGGCATTCTCATCCGCCTCCGCCTCCCGAAGCATACTGATGGCGCTGTCCCGGGCCTGCTTGCGGCTGAGCCGGGCCGTGGCAAAGTAATCGTTCTCCGCCACGGCATCCGCAGCCGCCGCGTCCTCCTGCCCCTCGGCGCTGACCATGGTGCTCTGCCCCAGTATCTTGTCGGAGCTCTTGTTCACATCGTCCGTGTAGCGCCAGTTCATATACACCGCCGCCCCCACCAGCAGCAGCACCGAGGCCACCACTGCCCGCTTTTTCCACACCTGTTTCATGTTCGTCCCTCCTGTTATGATTTCCACTGCGCCACGGTGATGCAGTCGGCGCTCAGTCCCGTCAGCGCGGCCACCGCCTCGGTAACGGCCAGACGCACGGCGCTGCTGCCTGCACCCTGGCACACCACCACCGCCCCCTGAAAGGCGGGATAGGTCTCCTGCGTGACCACCACCTCCTGATAGCCGCTGCCCCGGTTCAGCGTGACCGGTTGCCGCTGGCTGCGCTGCTCCTCCCCGCGCTCCGTCTCGTCCGTGTCCTCCGCCAGCTCCAGGGAGGAGCCGCCCTTCAGCGTCAGCATCACCTGCACCCGGCCCACACCCTCCATGTGCCCCAGCAGCTCCGTCAATCGCTGCTCGGTCTCCGCCAGAGAGAAGGCGGAGGTGGCCTCCGCCTTCCTGTCCGTCTCCTCCCCGCCGCCGGGCAGCAGCATCAGCGCCGCCCCTGCCAGCAGCACCAGCGCCACATATTTGTACCTGCTCCATAGCTGCTTCCACTTGTCCATACGCTCCCTCATTCGTCCGTCCGCCAGTGCTGACGCTCCGGCGGTATGCCCAGCTCCCCGGCGATGCAGTCCGACAGCGCCTGGTTCCGGGCGATGTCCAGGCTGACCTCGTTGGGCCAGGGGATACCGTCCCGCAGCTGGGTAGACACCCTGGCCTGACAGCTGAGCCCCAGTGCGGCCGCCTGTTCTGCAATATATGCGGCGCAGCGCTGTTCTATACCCCGGGCCAGTTCCTCCTGGCTCTGCGCGTCATAGCGCTGAATCTGCTCCTCCAGCTGCCCGCTGACCTCCGACAGCCGCAGCCCCAGTTCTCCCGCTTCCCATCCCGCCATCGGGCCCAGCAGCACCAGCAGCAGCACCAGCGCCCCGCTGGTTTTGGCCACGGCACGCACGGCGCCCTGGGGCAACAGCGCATACAGGATCGTCAGCGCCAGGGCCGCCGTCACCAGCCCCAGCAGCCACTCCTTTACCTGTGCCATCATCCGCTGACCACCCCCATGGCCGAGGCGATGGAGATCAGCAGCAGCAGGCCACAGGCCCCCGTCATGCCCAAGATCAGCCCAAAGGCCCCACCCAGATCGTCGATGAGGTCTGTCAGAGCCCGGGAGCCCAGCAGCCCTGCCAGGAAGGCCGACAGCTTATACAGTAAATACTGCGCTCCCAGCCGCAGCAGCGGCAGCAGACACAGCGCCAGCACCGCCAGAAGACCCAGTACCCCTACCGTGTTCTTCACCGCCCCGGCCCCGGCCAGCACGCTTGCCGCCGCGTCGGAGAGGATGCCCCCCACCACCGGCAGGGCCCCCACGGCCCCCTGCGCCAGTCGCAGGGTCAAGCTGTCAGCGGAGGAGGCCACCGCCCCGGTCAGGCTCAGATACAGGGTGAACAGGGCCAGCGCCCCGGTCAGCAGCAGCACGATTCCCTTGCGGATGGCCCGGGCCAGGGCCCCCAGCCGCTGCTCCGGCAGCATGGCGTCGGCCGCCGCTGCGGCCACATATACATACACCAGCGGCAGCAGCAGCCCGTGGATCAGGCTCAGCAGCAGGTCAGCAAAGAACACCGTGGCCACCTGGCGCACACTGGCCGATACCACGCCGCCCCCGGCAGCCACGGCGGCGCACAGGGTGGGCAGCAGCGCCTTGGAGAATACGTTCAGCTCCTCCACCGTCTCCAACCCCAGACCCATCATGCTCTTTACACTACCCAGGGCGATGAGGGTGATGGCCAGGGCCCCGGCCATGGGCACCAGCCGCCGCTTCTCCCGGTCGTCAGGCATACACGCCTCCACCAGGGCGCACAGCATCACCACCCCCAGCAGCAGCACGCCGCCGCTGATGCTCTGTCGCAGCACCTCCCCGGCCCAGTTGCATACCCGTTCCCACAGCAGGGCCAGCCCCTCCGTCAGCGTAGCGGCGGAGACCGCCTCGTCCCCCAACTCTGTCAGCAGCTCCTCCGCCGCCGGCGGCAGTGCGTCCCGCACCTCCTGGGGCAGCTGGGCGGCCTGGGCCGGCACCGGCAGCAAACATAATAGCAGCAGGCAGTATCCTTTTCTCATAGCAGCGACCTCAACAGCTCCCACACCGCCCGGAACAGGGGCAGCGACACCAGTACTGCGCCGAAGGCACCCGCCGTCTCCAGCAGCTGCGCCAGGGCAGCCTCTCCGGCATCCCGGCACAGGGCGCTGCCTATGCGGCACACCAGGGCAATGCCCAGGGTCTTCAGCAGCGGCGTGAACAGCTCCCCCGGCAGACCCCCCAGCTGCAGCAACTCCTGCATGAAGTCCAGCACCTGCATCAGCCCCCGCCCGGCGGCCAGCACCACGGCGGCGCACACCGCCAAGGCCAGCAGCAGCGCCAGCTCCGGCCGCTTTTGGCGCAGCAGGGAGCCCAGCACCGCCCCCAGCAGGCACACACCGGCGATCTGAAGCAGCATCTCCATGGCTACAGATCAAACAGCGTCTTCACCAGCTGAAACAGGTCGCTGATCTGCTGCAGCAGCATCATCATGACCACCACCAGCCCCGCCAGCGTGGTCATCATGGCCTGTTCCTCCCGACCGCTGCGCACCAGCAGCTGGTTCAGCACCGCCACCAGGATCCCCACGGCGGCGATCTTAAAAATCAAATCTACGTCCATGTGCGCTCCTCAAATCAGTAGAATGACCAGCAGCCCCGCCCCGGACAGTGCCGCCGTCCACAGCAGCTGCTCCTGTTGCCGCCGGGCCTGTTCCCGGCTCCGGGCCAGCTCCGTCAGTTGCCCGGCGGCGGCCAGCAGCCCTCCGGTGATGCGCGCCTCGTCCCCCTGCAGGGATACCCGCTGCAACATCAGCCCAGCCTCCGGCGGTGTCAGCGATTCAAACGCCTTCTCCCAGGCAGTCTGGAGAGCCTGTCCCGCCTCCAGCTCCTCCAGCACGGCGCAAAACAGTGGCCCCGCCATGGGCCGCCGGGCCTCCTGCCGCAGCAGCCACGGCAGCGTCCGCTGCTGGGTGCGGACACATACAGCCACCTGCTCCAGGGCGGCGGCCAGCTCATGGAGCCGCTCCGTCTCCCGTCGCCCCCGCCGACTCTCCCGCCAGCACAGCCAGCCTGTCCCCAGCAGCACCAGACCTCCGCCCAGCAGCTTCCTTACCACAGCTCCTCCACCTGATAGCTCCGCGCCTCCCCCTCCCGGCGGATGGTCACCAGCTTCTCGAATACCCGCCCCTTCAGCAGTTGCGCAAACAGGGGCTTGCGGCCCAGCTCCCACCGGTCGGCGGCGTGGATACTGGCCAGGAAACGCACCCCGCAGTTGGCAGCGGCGGCCAGGGCGCTCAAGTCCTCCCGAACGGTGATCTCATCCACGGCGATGATCTGGGGATTGGCGGCGCGCAGCAGGATGGGGATGGCCAGGGCCTTGGGGCAAGCGTCCAGCACGTCGGTGTGACGTCCCACGCACATCTGCGGCACCCCCTGATGCATAACGGCCAGCTCCCCGCGCTCGTCCACCAGGGCCACCCGGTGACAGGGAAGCCCCGCCGCCCCGTCGGACAGGCCCCGCATCAGATCCCGCAGCAGCGTGGTCTTGCCCAACCCCGGCGGGGACAGCAGCAGCGTGCTGCAAAAGCGCCCCTCTCGGAACAACTGCCCCAGCACCTCGTCCGCCAGCCCTGGCCACTCCCGGCCAATGCGCACGGTGACGGAGGACAGATCCCGCAGCCCACCAATGGCCCCGTCCCGCAGCACCGCCGTCCCGCACACGCCGATCCGGAAGCCGCCCCGGGCGGTGAGATAACCCCGTCGCAGGGTCTCGGCTGCGGTGTAGCGTGAGTAGTCCGTCACCGTGTCGCATAGCTGCTCCAGCTCCGCCTGGGTCACCGCCGCCATATCGCCGCCCAGGGGCAGCTCTCCCGTGGGCAGCAGCACCGTCATGGTCTGTCCCGCCCGCAGACGTAGCTCCTCCGCCTGGGCCTGCTGCTGCACCGTCAGCTGCAAAACCGGCTGCTGCCAGCGCAGGGGCAGCAGCGCCGCCGCTTGACGGCAGCGCTGGATGGCGTAGCTCTCGTCCATTTTTCCACGCTCCTCCCTGTGTGATGCTTCAGTCTATGCGCCCCGTCACCGGAATAGAACCGGGCTCAGCGCATAAAAAATGACCGCCCGCAGGCGGTCATTTTTTATCATCTTATGCTGTCTTGCTCCGCTTCACAGCCCCGGCTCAGCGCTCACGCGCCTTCCGTCTGCGCAGGAGCAGCAGCACCAGCAGCGCACCGCTGGCAGCGGCCAGCACACTCCACAGGAGGATCTGGCTCGCATCACCGGTCTGCGTCTGCGGCGGCTGCGGCACCTTCTCAAAGGTGGCCTGGATGCTGTGATCCGCCTCCACGCTCTCGAAGGTGTAGCTCTCCACCGCGCCCACGCTCTCGCCGTCCACCAGCACGTCAGCGATCACATAGTTCTCGTCCGCCGTGATGGTATAGGTCTGCTCCGCGCCGTGATAGAACACGCTCACGCCCTCCGGGCTGATGCTGCCGTTGGGGCCGGCCTCCGCCGTGATGGTGTAGGAGGCATAGCGCATGGCAACCCGGTAGGTGCGGCTGTTGCTGCCGTCGGGCGAGGTGATGGTGATGGTGTAGATCACATCCTTATAACCCGCCTCCAGGTTCATCATGCCGTTCTCCGCCGTCTCGCCGTTCACCGTGACCACCGCGCCGGCCGCCTCCGGGATCACCGTCAGCAGATACTGGCCGGGCAGGACGCCGCTGAGCTTGGCATAGCCTCTCGCGTCGAAGCTGTCCAGGGTCAGGGGCTGGCCGTCGATGGTGATGCTGGCCGCGTTGGCATTGCCGGCTTCCGCATCGGTCTCAGCATAGCGGATCACCACCCGCGCACCCAGCTGGCTGAAGCGGATCTGCTTCTCCTGCAGCTCCTCGCAGCCCATCTGCAGGTTGCCCAGGCTCTGGCTCTCCAGCAGGTTCCCTTCCTCGTCCAGCAGGGCCGCCACCAGGCAGCCGCCGCTGACCGGCTGCAGGGAGTTGTTCTGCAGCGTCACCAGCGCACTGGTCACATCGCTGTTCTCCATCTCCACCGCAAAGGTCACCGCCGTGCCGCCGCTGCGCTCCAGCAGGCTCTCAAAGGTGACGTTCTTCAGGTTGTTCAGCGCATCGGGCTCCGGCATATCGGTCCATGTGGCTTTGTACTCCTGCACCCGGGCCTTGAGGAACAGCGTCACACCCATATCCGGGATCTCCGCCAGGCCGGAGTCCTCCATGTAGCGTTCCATGTCGAAGCGCAGCCTCTGGGTGTAGGTTCCGTTGTCGATGGCGCTCCGCTCATCGCCTGTCAGGAGCAGCTCATAGGGCTGCCCGTCGGTGCCGTCGGCAAAGTATTTGCCATTCATCGGCGTCGTGCACGCGGGATCGGAATAGACCCCCAGCACCACCCGATAGGCATGCTGTGCGTTCTGGAGCTTGGTATCGGTCTGGTTATACAGGTTCACCAGCAGCTCGCGCTGGCCGTCCTGCTCCTTGGTCACCGTCAGCCCGGCCAGGCCCACGTCGGGATAGGCCAGATACACCTCAGAGGATTTCGCCGTGCCGAAGGCCTTGCAGTACAGGAGCAGGTCCTTGATCTCGTCGCCCGTCTGAACCACCAGCGGGAAGCGGCGGCTCTCGCCGGGCAGCATATGCAGCTCGCTGTAATTGAAATCGAAACTCTCGATCGTTCCCATGCCGCTCGCCGGACGTATGACACTCAGATACAGCGAATCCAGCACCTCCTCACCACAGTTGGTGATCTTCACCGTCAGGGGCACATAGCTGTTGGCGCGCAGGCTGCTGTAGTCCACGCCCTCCACCTCGACGGAGAAGTCATTGGATAGAAAACTATAGCTCAGGCGCATGCTCGTCGTCTCATAGGGGACCAGGCCCACGCCGGAGTAGGTCACGCCGTCCAGCTCATAGGAGTAGGGCACCTCCTGATAGGTGCTGGGATCGTCCTTGTCGATGTTCGAATAGGTCGTGATCTGGGTGACAGTGCGGATTTTCCCGTTGTCCGGTCTGTGGAAGGACGAGAAGTGATCCAGGATCTCGTTGTCAAAGAGCGCCTCGTCGCCCCTTGTACCGGAGAACATATAGCTGCCGTCGATCTGGACAAGATTGTTGCGCTGGAAATAACCGCCGTCCACCCACAGGATGGTCAGCCCATCCAGGCTCGACGCGCCCTTTACCAGGGTGAACTTCCCGTCGAAGTCACTGTCTGCCAGCCGCTCCAGCAGGGAGGTGGGAAGATCCCGTCTGGACGTGCCGTTCTTGTCATAGACCCGCAGCCCGATGTTGTACCAGCTGTCGCCATCCATCGACTCCTGGCTGACCCAGGCCAGAGCGAACTCGTCTCCCACGGCCATCAGCTGCGGCCCCTGATCCGGATAGCTGTTGGTGGTGGCGCGGATGAGCTTGGCCGCGGCAGAGATGTCCTCCGCAGCCGTATCCACCACGATGTAGTGGATATCCGTGCTCCCGTTGTCGTCCACCAGGGACATGGCGATGGACGCGGTGCCGTCGGGCAGCATAGCGGCGCTCATGTTGCTCACGTTGCCGCTGGTACCGTTATAGAGCAGATAGGTCTCCTCGCTCCAGCTGCTTCCGTCATAGACCTTGCAGAAAACGCGGTTCTGGCTGAAGTCCATCAGACCCTTATCCATCTGGACAGAGCGCCATGCGGCGATGGCCTGGCCGTTTTCGTTAACGGCGATGACGGGCTCCATCTCCTGGGAGCCGTTGTTGGTCAGCCGCGTGCTGACCCACTGGCTGCCGTCCCAGATGGAGGCCACGACCTCCAGGCCGCCGAGCAGCACCTTCTGCTGATCCTCCGTCAGCTCGGTTCCGGCAGGCAGATCCAGCGTGGCGGCCTCCCGCAGCCACACGGCGCCGGCAAAGTCCTTCGTGCCGTCCATGTCCAGGGCGCTGTCGCCATAGCCCTCAAAGCCCTCCGGGGCCGGGAACGCCGTACCCTCATCGGGGTAGAATCCGATGTCTCTGCCGAAGGTATAGCGTGCCTCCACCTCCGTCACGTCGCTGCTGCCCGAATCGGACAGATAGGTCAGGAGCCATCCGTCATTGGAGACCTCGGGGTGTGCGAAGGGATAGGAGTTGTTCTGCAGACCCTCGAGGTAGAAGTCTGTATTCACCGCCGTCGTGCTGACGCCGCCCAGCCACTGCTGTTCCGCCCGATCCAGATAGTCCCGGCTCTGCAGCCGCGTGGTGTTACTGGCCAGCACCAGTGCGTTATGCCCATCTGCATACAGCAGACCCGTGGGCTGATAGTCTCCGCTCATCCAGCCGGTGGAACCCAGTCCGCTGGAGGCGTTGTCCCAGTAGTCGTTGATCTCGTCCCAGTCCGTGAAGGACCAGCCCACTTCATAGCCCAGCGACACCAGCGTAATCTCCGTCACGATGGGGCCAAAGCCCAGGGCCGCCCGCAGGCCCGCCTCGCCGTTCAGGCCGAGGAACTGACCGGTCACATCCCGCTCATCGGGATCCTTCAGATACTTGCGGGTCATGAAGCGATTCTCGTTGTTGATCTCCAGCGTGCCGTAGGGGCCAAGCTTGGCCACCAGGCCGCCCTCGATGTCCACGCCCAGACCGCCGAACAGCTCCAGATACGCGTTGATGCGCAGGGCGGTCAGATAGTCGTTGACCCGCGTGGCAGTCTCGTCGCTCCACTCATAGCCCAGCTGCTGGGCATAGCGGACGGCGGCCTCGAAGTCCACGGTCACACCGCCCCGCACCTTCACGCTGGCGGTGATGGGGATGCCATAGGGGGAGAAGTTCAGCGCCTTCTCATATTCCAGCTGTCCGCCGGCCGTGAAGCCGCCGCCGGTGGTCAGCACGCGCCACTGACCCGCATCGAAGTCATAGCGGATCTCCGTGCTCATCCAGCCCTCCAGCACCAGCATGACGGGCAGGCCGACGGCACTGCTGATCGCGCCGTAGATACCGCCGCGGTTGTCCTGATCGGTAAAGTAGCTGCCGTCCACCATGGCCTGGAAGTCGCTGAGGGTAAAGGTATCGTTGATCTGTCCGATCAGTGTGCTGGTGTCCTGTCCATAGTAGCTGGGCTCCAGAGAGATGCCGTTGGTATCATACTCCAGATCCTCCAGCTTGGTGGTGTTCAGACCCGTCCAGAGGTAGGCCTGGTAGCGGGTGGGATCCTCCGTGGGCGTCAGAACGGCCTTCACCGTGCCGGTCTCGCCGCCCAGCTTCTGCAGGAAGGACAGCACACCGTTCATGATGCCGTCGGACACCTTGTTCACCGCGCCGTAGTCCGTGTTGGCGCCGCCCACGGAGCCGTAGATCGCCACGTTGGCCATCAGCGACACCAGGGAGGGGGCATCCTCCACCTTCTCAATGGCCGTCAGATCGACCAGGCCGAAGGGCATGGCAATGGTGCCGGTCATCTCGCTGCCGCTGAAGATCGCCAGCTCCATGCCGGTCTTCTTCTTGGCGTCATAGTTCACAAAGCTGTCGGAGGTCAGCATAGCGCTGCTGCCCACCAGGGGGATGGCGGAGAAGGGATAGGAGGCCTCCGCCACCTGGATCCGCTCCTGTCCGGGCAGGAGCACGCCGGTCTCCTGCGCCCGCATATCCAGATAGTAGCTCGTGTCGCTGCAGTCCACGTTCTCCACGCCCCACAGCATCACGGACGTCTCCAGCATGGCCTGCTCATAGTTAGAGCTGGGGCCGATCACGCCGCTGTGGCGGCGAACGTCCATCTCGCGCCCGGTATAGGACACGGTCTGCACCGCCACAAAGGGCTTGGGCCGTCCCGCCTCGGTCAGCGTCACGATATTCTCGCCGCTGCGCTGGGCGTCCCACTTGGTCAGGCTGCTGTCCACGGTGATGATCTCGGGATAGTACACATCCCCGGCAAAGCGCAGCTCGAAAATGAACTCCAGCATATCGCCCACGCCCACGGGCTCCGGATCGTTGGCAGAGGTGAACTGCTCCAGATCCAGGTGCACCGTCAGCACGCCGTTTTCATCGGTGGTGAACACCTGATCCTCCCGGCCGTTCAGCGTCGCCGCCTGTCCGACCTCCTTGGCCAGCAGGGCATTGGCGCAGTAGGCGTCGTCGCGCTTCTGAGCCAGATAGGCGTTGCGGTACACGCCGCCGCGCAGCGTCACATCGGTGTTGGCCAGGGGCTCACCGTCGGGCCGCAGCAGCGTAAACTGCGCCACAGCCGCCGCACGCAGCGCCAAGGTATTGAGGGGATAGAGCTCGCCATAGATCCCGTTGCCCTCGCCGCTCTTCAGCTCCGCCTCGGGCAGCGTGCCGCGGTAGTCCTCGTCTCCGCTGATGGAGGCCGTCTGCACGTCGGAGGCAATGCCGTTGGGCTCAAACAGGGCCAGGGAGCCGTCGTCATTGGAATACACCGTCTGGCGCTGACCCTTACCGTCCACATAGGACACTTCGGTTCGCACCGCCGGCGTGAACTGGAACAGGTACAGCTGATCCTTCAGCAGCTCCACGTTCACATCCACGCTGTCCGTCAGATCGCTGAGGTTGTTGTGCGTGGCGGTCACAGTAGCGCTACCATCCCGCAGGCCGCACAGCAGCATGACCACCTCGGGGATGTAGCTGGTATAGCTGAACTTCTCCAGGGGGAGATAGCGGTTGCCCTGGCGGTAGTTGATGGTCACCACCTTGGCCATCTCGTCGCTGAGCTCCCCGTCGCGACCGGTGGAGGTGCTCCACTTGATGCGGTCAGCCACCGCGTTCCAGTCGTGATCCTTATAGTTGATGCTGATGGTCTGCATCAGACTCAGCTCGTTGCGCAGCTCGGCCACAGCCTTGGCATCACTGAGACCGTCGAACACCTCGCCGTCATAGGTGGTCACCACCGGGCTGGTGGTTGTGACGCCGCCGCTCACGATGTTCCGCAGGTTCAGCGTATCGCCGATCTCCTGCCCGTTGGCGGTCAGCTTCAGCGCCGTCCGGTCATACACCGTCAGCGTCCGCGAGTCGCTGCTCCAGCCGGAGTCGTTTCCGTTGGTCGCCCGGGCCGTCACGATATACTCGTCCGTCAGCCCCTCCGGCTTGGGCAGATGCAGCGTATAGCTGCCGGTCTCCTTCTTGGGTGTCACCTGATAGATGGACTCGCCGTTACGCTCCACGGTGAACACGAACTCGCACGTCTCCGCGTTGGTCTCCAGCGCAAAGTCATACACCGTCCAGCTGATGGGGATATCCTGTCCGCACACCAGCACCGTCTCGTCCAGCCCCTGCAGCCGCACCTTCGCCGGCCTGGGCTCCACCACCAGATAGGCCCGCGTGGCCAGCGCCACCGGGTTTCCATCCACCACGGCCTGGGCGCTCAGCTTCAGCGTATAGGCAGCCTCGCCGTCCACCGACAGGTTATCCAGCCACTCGCCCGGGATCGTGATGCTCTTGTCTTCCTTGGACAGATACTCCGTATACAGCGGCTCCGCTGCCGTGGAGCTGGTGGGGCCCTCATACAGCTCCGCCTTGATCTGCCCGTCCACCAGTTCATGTTTGTTCAGGTTGGAGGTGAAATACGCCACCTGATCCGTGTTCTGCAGGGCCAGGATGGTGTTTCCGTTGTCCGGGAACATCAGCACCGGCATGCCGCCGTCCACCACGCGCACCGTCATCGGTGCCGAGGCGGCGGTGTGATCCTTGGGATCGTCGCTGCCGTTGGTCGCCATCAGCTGGATGACCGCCACGCCCTCGCCCACGCGGTCGATCTGGATGGTCTTGGCATCCGCCAGCGTCACGGGCTCCTCCGCGCTGCCGCCCCGGATCTTCAGCACCTCCTCGTTGCTGCAGGTCCAGTAGACCATCGTGTCTGTCTTATAAGTAAAGCTCGTGCCGTTGTCCACCGCCGTGAATTGCGGCACATTTCTGTCCAGCATGAAGACCTTGCCCTCCATGCCGGAGTACCACTCGTCCACGCTGATGGTATAGGCGTCCGCCCCGGCCTCCAGCAGCGGCCGCTGGGTAAAGGTCTTAAAGGCATAGACGCTCCGCGACATGAACACGCCGCCCTGGCTCCCGTTGCTGGTCACGCTGCTCATATACAGCTCCAGGATGTGATCCGTCTCCTCCTCCACGTTGGGCAGCCGCAGCTCGCTGGTCAGCTGCCCCTCGTCGTTCATGGTCACCGGATACCGGGTGCTCAGATCGCCGTCCACCACGAAGGCGATTTCCAGATCCTTGAAGTACTTGGTGTTCTCGTCGTTGCCGACCTCGCCGCCCTGGGCCCAGTCGATCCAGGCCTGCTTCAGCGACGTGAGCGCCTTCAGCTGCACCGTGGCGGTGAACTTCCGGGGGTTGGCAATGGGTGTCGTGTTATCCGCCTTCAGCTGCACCCCGGCGATACCGTCCTGAGGCCGCATACCGCCCATGTTGCCCACTTCCGCGTTGAACTCCACCGTGCCGCTGCCGCCCAGCACCAGCTCATTGCCCCGGGTGTCCACGGCGTCCGTCGCCTTCACGCCCACGATCTGCAGCCGGCCAATGTCGGTCACATCCACCGGATAGTAGAAGGTACGCCGGTCGGACACCGTGCTGTAGTCGTCCCGCATCAGCCCGGTCTCCATGGTATAGGGGTTGTTGTCGCAGTGTACATTCTTCAGCTCGCCCTGGACAACGTTGCCGTTTGCGTCCACCGTCTGATACAGCAGCGTGTATTCGCCCCGCACCGGCTCCGAGAAGCACACGGTAATGGGCATCAGCTCGCCGGGCCGATACACCGTGTCATCCGTATAGATGGGGTGTCCCTCATCGTTCTTCCCCAGGTAATAGCCGCCGGTGGTGCGGATCTCGGTAATAGTCGGCGCGGTGGTATCCTTCAGATACACCTTGCCCGGGATACCCACGCCCTCAATGCTGGCGTTCTTGCTGTCCCAGCCCGTGTCGATCATGTAGATCCACGGAATAGAGGGATAGGGATTGGCATACTGGCCGGAGGTATCCGGCACCAGGGGCAGCTCCACCTCCTTGAAGCGGATCACCTGCCGCGTGCCTTCCATCAGACTGGTGACATAGGGCGATGTCCACACAGTGCCTTCCGTTGCGTACTGATCCTGCCCCCAGTTGCCCTCCATGTTATTGCCAAGGAAGTGTACATACAGGAAGTCCTCATAAGGATAAGTTCCCCTCGACAGGGCCATCTCCGCCGTGGTGGTTTTGGCCTCCGCCATGCCCACCATGGTCTCGCCCCACTTGTCCATCACGCCGTAATAGAGCGTGGGGGGCTTGGTCAGGGCCGACTCGTCGTATTTGGTGATGAAGCTCAGATCCTTCACGATCACGGCGTTGTCGTCCGCGTCACCCACGCCGGCATTCATGGCCATTCCGCAGTAGACCTCTATGCCCAAATTGCCCCACTCCCGGTGGGCCATCTCCTCGGTGGTGACCTTATACACGCTCTTGCCGTCGATGGTGGTCTTTTCCACCTTCTTCATGGCGTCCTTGCCGAAGGGGGGATGCTCGTAGTGGCCGGAATACTCGGTGCCCCCCAGGCCACTACTGTCCACGACCCATTTGTCCCACGCCACATAGACGCCGTTCTCCAGGAAGTCCAGAATGCTGTTGGGGGCACAGTCCTCCCCCGCCTTGGAGGCCACCGTCAGATACCACGCCTGGCTCTGCTCCGGCATCCCGCTGACGGCGCGGGTCTGCAGCATCACATAGCCGTTGCCGTCCCACAGCACCCTCTCCTGACTGTCAGACTGCAAGTAATCATTCTCCGCGGAGTCGAAGAAGCCGCTGATCTTCTTCAGATCCAGCCGGAACTCCGTTCCACTGTATCCCGCGGGGATGGTCAGGCGCGCATAGCAGTTGGAGCCGAGGGTAAACTCGTCCCCGTCCGGCGCCACGTTCAGCGTACTGCTCACCGGCAGGAAATCGGAGAACAGGCCGATCTCCAGCACGACGTCGTAGGGCGCTGCCACCGCCTTGTCCTGGTATCGCAGCTCCGTCGATACCGTAACGATATCCGTTTTGTGGTTCACGTCCACCGTCTGGTAGAAGCTCAGCATCTGGGCCTTCTCTCGATCCGACACCGCCGCATCGCCCAGACCCAGCGTGTCCATGCTGCTCAGCAGCCGGAACTGCTCCGCCAGCTCCTCCATGCCATATTCAATGGACAGGGCATAGATCACCAGCTGTGCCTGGGCACCCATTCCCGTGGCATCCACGTATACCAGGGTCTCCAGGTCCTCTTCCCCGCACTGTCCCAACCACTCCACCAGCTCACGCAGGGAGGCCAGGCGGGTTCCGTCCTCCAGTGTGAAGCTGTTGTCCTCGATCAACTTGCCGTCCTCGTCCACCAGGCCCAGATCGAGCATTTGCAGATACAGCTCGTCTGGCTCCTGGGCCCAGGCGGCGATCAGTCCGCTGGGCAGCAGCGTCAGCAGCAGGCAAAATGCCAGCAGCAGACTCACGATCTTTTTCTTCATGGTCCCTTCCTCATTTCTGGCAGCCCGCCCTCCCGTACCCCATGGGAGGACTGGCGATCAAGGGGGCCCGCACTGCGGCGCGGGGAGGCACGCCCCTGGAATACATGGTTACTGCGCTTCTGAGCTACTGCGCTTCTAAAATTGGCTCCGGCGGGGTGAAATCATAGTGCATGGCCAGGGCCTGGAACAGCTGCTCCATTACCCCGTGGGAGATGGTCAGAATATCCAGCCCCCCCACAAAGGCCACCACCTGCTGCACCATCTCCTCCGGCACTTGGTATACCCGCAGTGCCGCCTCCAAAAAGCTCCGCACCTTTTTCTCGATGGGGAAGCTCTCGTCACAGGGCTTTGTCATATAGCCCCGCATCAGCCCCGAGGTGCCCAGCTCCAGCACATAGAAGTCCTCTCTCGTCAGCTCCGGCTGATAGGATCCGAATATCTCCTGCAACTCCTTGGCCGTGGCCTCTTGGATGATCGCCAGGGCCTCCTCGTGGGTATAGGCCTCCAGATAGATCTCCCGCAGGTTCTCGTTCAGCTCCGTCAGCGTCAGCTGGATCGCCGTCTCCACCCCATACACAAAGGCCGGGGGCAACTGCGCGTTGGCCGCGCTGCGGGCCATGCTGAATTGTGTGTCGAACATAAATCGCACCAGCTCCGTCAACACGCCGTCCTTCGCCCGAAAATTGTTCTGAAAGATGCTGTTGGAGACCTTGGCCTGCTGCACGATGTCCGCCACCGTGGTCTTCTTGTAGCCCTGCTCCAAAAACAGCTTCACGCACACGCTGAGGATCCGCCGTCTGGAGGCCAGGCTGGCATTTGTAATGGACACGTCGATCACCTCTTTTGGATTCCATGTTAATTTGGCATAAATGCCATGGCATCCATGCCATGATTATATCACCCCCTCCGGTAAAGCGCAAGAGCCAAATGGAAAAAAAGACCATTTTCTAAAAATTGTCTCTGTCCACCTTGCTTTCCTGCGCGATTGTTGCTATGATATGGCGTATCCAGGCGTAGAAAAATACGCTTTTACTGCCGTTTTCTGCGCCGATTTCACGTTCACGAAGGAGAATACCGCCATGAAAACCGTCCTGCTCGTCAATGGCAGCCCGAAATCCGACCGCAAAACCGCCGCCGCCCTGGGTATTATGGAGGCCGTTTTTGCCGAAAACGGCGTAAAAACCGAATATTTTCAGCTGGGAACCCGGCCCGTCCGCGGCTGCATCGACTGCCACGGCTGCGACACCACCGGCCACTGTCAATTTTCCGACGATTCCTGTAATTCTCTGATCGATTCTTTCCATCGCGTCGACGGAATCGTCATCGGAACGCCGGTTTACTTCGCCAGTGCCAACGGCGCCCTCTGCGCGTTGCTGGATCGGGCCTTCTACGCCATGAAAAATGCCAAGGCCCTGCCTGTGGGCAAGCCTGCCGCCGCCGTGGCCGTGTGCTGGCGCGCCGGCTCCACCAGTGCCACCGACCGCATCAACAAATACTTTACCTATAGCCAGATGCCCGTTGTCAGCAGTAAATACTGGAACGGCTATCTGGGCGAGGGGGACAAATTCGGCGCCAGCGTGCTGAAGACCCTGGCCAAGAATATGGTGGAAATGCTGGGCGAATAACCAAAAAGCAAAACCTCCTGGTTATCCAGGAGGTTTTGTTTTGCGATTTTTTGATACTTTTTTGTACTTTTTAGCCCGGAGGCCAGGTCATGTCGCGGCCGGACAGCACATGGAAGTGAAGGTGCTTCACGGTCTGGCCCGCCTGGTCGCCGCAGTTGTTGACGATCCGGTAGCTCTCGCAGCCCAGCTGCTCGCAGAGCTGCGCGATGACCTCGAAGATGTGGGCCACCACGGCGCTGTTGGAGGCATCGATCTTCCGGGCGCAGCAGATGTGCTCCTTGGGCACCACCAGGAAGTGGGTGGGGGCCTGGGGATCGATGTCATAGAACGCATAGCACAGCTCGTCCTCATAGAGCTTGTTGGAGGGGATCTCCCCGGCCAGAATCTTGCAGAACAGGCAGTTTTCGTCTCGCATGGTCATGCTCCTTTCCGTAATGTATATGGTGTCTCCCCCGCCATTTCAGGAGAGCTTATCCGACACGAAGTTATCCACGGAGGCCAGGGCATCGTCCACCTTCAGCAGATCGGTGCCGCCGCCCATGGCGCTGTCGGGCTTGCCGCCGCCCTTGCCGCCGCAGATGGCGGACACGGAGCGCACCAGGTCGCCGGCCTTGATACCCAGGGCCACGGCCTCCTTGCCGCACACGGCCAGGAAGGAGACCTTCTCGCCGTTGATGCTGGCGATGACGGCCACCACGGAGGGATCTTTATCCCGCAGGAAGTCGCCCATGGTGCGCATGGCGGCGGTGTCCATGCCGCTGCGGGTAGTGGTGATGATGTGCAGGCCTTTAACGGTCTTGGCCGAGGCCAGGAACTGACGGGCTTCGCCCAGGGAAGCCTCCGCCTTCATCTTATCCAAAGACTGGCGCAGCTGCTTGAGCTCGTTGGCCTGCTGCTCCATGCGCTCCAGGAGGCCGGCCGGGGCCGTCTTCAAAAACTGGGCGGCGCGAACCAGCAAACCCTGGTTGGCAGCCATACCGGCCAGGCTCAGCTTGCCGGTGGTGGCCTCGATGCGGCGCACGCCGGAGGCAACGCTGCTCTCGGACTTGATGCGGAAGGGGCCAGCCTTGGCGGTGTTATCCAGGTGGGTACCACCGCAGAATTCCATGGAGAAGTCGCCCATCTCCACCACGCGGACGGTGTCGCCGTACTTCTCGCCAAACATGGCCACGGCGCCCTTGCGCTTGGCCTCCTCGATGGGCAACACCTCCGTCACCACGGGGTAGCCCTCCAGAATGGCGTCGTTGACCAGCTCCTCCACCTGGTGCAGCTGCTCCGGGGTGATGGCTTCGAAATGGGTGAAGTCGAAGCGCAGGCGGTCAGGCTCCACCAGGGAACCCGCCTGGTGGGCGTGCTCGCCCAGCACGCGCTTCAGGGCGGCATCCAGCAGATGGGTGGTGCTGTGGGCGCGGCGGATAGCCTTGCGGCGCTCCGTGTCGATCCTTGCGCAGACGCTGTCGCCCACATGGAGGGTGCCGCTGGTCAGGCGGCCATAGTGCATGAACTTGCCACCCTTGTTCTTCTGCACGTCGGTGACGACAAACTCCGCGCCGTCGGCGGTGATAACACCGTGGTCGGCCACCTGGCCGCCCATCTCCGCATAGAAGGGGGTCTTGTCCAGCACCACCACGGCGTCCACGCCGGTGGGAATCTCGCCCCGCAGCTCATCCTCGGCCACCAGGGCCACCACAGTGGCCTGGAAACTGTCGTGGTCATAGCCCACAAACTCCGTGGCAGGAACCTCCTTGCCGAACTCCACGCCGGCCCAGCCCAGGTCACCCAGGGCCTTCCGGGCTTCGCGGGCGCGCTGCTTCTGCTCCTGCATCAGCTGCTGGAAGCCGGCCTCGTCCACGGTCATGCCCTGCTCGGCCACCATCTCCGCCGTCAGGTCGATGGGGAAGCCGAAGGTGTCGTACAGGCGGAAGGCATCGGCACCGGAGAAGACCTTCTCGTCCTTGGCCTGGTGCGCGGCCAGCAGCTCCGTGAAAATCTTCATGCCGCCGTCGATGGTGCGGCCAAAGTTCTCCTCCTCGGTGCGGATGACCTTGGTGATATAGCTCTGCTTCTCCCGCAGGTCGGGGTACTGGCCCTCGTTCTCGTGCACCACGGTGTCAACCACCTGATGCAGGAACGGCTCGTTGACGCCCAGGAGCTTGCCATGGCGGGCGGCCCGGCGCAGCAGACGCCGCAGCACATAGCCCCGGCCCTCGTTGGAGGGGAGGATGCCGTCGCAGATCATGAAGGTGGCGGAGCGGATGTGGTCGGTGATGACGCGGAGGGAGACATCCCGCTTGTCGGTCTCGCCATAGTGGGCGCCGGTGAGCTGGGAGACCTTGTGGGTGATGTTCATCACCGTGTCCACGTCGAAGAGGCTGTTCACATTCTGGCACACGCAGGCCAGACGCTCCAGGCCCATGCCGGTATCGATGTTCTTCTGCTTGAGCTCGGTATAGTTGCCGTGGCCGTCGTTGTCGAACTGGGAGAAGACATTGTTCCAGATCTCGATATAGCGGTCGCAGTCGCAGCCCACAGTGCAGTCGGGCTTGCCGCAGCCATACTCCACGCCGCGGTCATAGTAGATCTCGGAGCAGGGGCCGCAGGGGCCGGAGCCGTGCTCCCAGAAGTTGTCCGCCTTGCCGAAGCGGAAGATGCGCTCTTTGGGGATACCGATCTCGTGGTGCCAGATGTCGAAGGCCTCGTCATCATCCAGATAGACGGAGGGATAGAGGCGGTCGGCCTCCAGGCCCACCCACTCCGGGCTTGTCAGAAATTCCCAGCTCCAGGCAATGGCCTCGTGCTTGAAATAGTCCCCGAAGGAGAAGTTACCCAGCATCTCGAAATAGGTGCCGTGGCGGGCGGTCTTGCCCACGTTGTCGATGTCGCCGGTGCGGATGCACTTCTGGCAGGTGCAGACGCGGCGGCGGGGTGGTTCCTCCTCGCCCTTGAACCAGGGCTTCATGGGCGTCATGCCGGCGTTGATGAGGAGGATGGACTTGTCATTCTGGGGCACCAGGGAAAAGCTGGGCAGGCGCAGGTGGTCTTTCGTCTCAAAGAACTTCAGGAACAGTTCCCGCAGCTCGTTGAGGCCGTGATAGGGATGGGACATGGTGATTCTCTCCTTTTATGATTAATTTTCAGATTTTACATTTCATTGGCGGGTCAGCTCCTGCAGCTCTCTCTCCAAATTGGCAAAAAACTGCGAGATATGAAGGCCGTCCGCCAGGGCGTGGTTTACAAACAGGGACACAGGCAGGGTGGTGCGGCTGCCTGCCGAGACGGCCTTGCCCCAGCTGATGCGGGGGTTGGAGTCGTCGGCGCTGACAGCCGGGTGCTCCAGCTGGGAATAGTGCAGCCAGGGCAGGCTGGACACGAAGAAAAGGCTCAGGGGATCGCCGTCCTCGGTGAGGGTGCCCCGCTGCAGAACCTCCTGCTGCCGCCGCTGGCCCAGGGTCACAAATTCGTCATAGGGCAGGTTTTCCTCTATCGAACAGTACACATACACGCCGTCGGGTTTCATGGCGGTGTAGGACGGAGGGCACCAGTCGTATTCCACCACGCGGCCATCCGGAAGAATACGGCGGCGCAGCTGCGGCACGGCGTTGGCGGCCCGCGTGACGGCGTAGAGCAGGCTCAGAAAAAAGGGCCGTCCCTGCCGCCAGGCCACAAAGTCCGTGATGTCCACCTCCGCTGTGACTCCGGCGAAGGGAAAGAGCATCTGGCGGAAATAGGCAAACTGCCCGCTGCGGGGGTCGTTGGTCATATCGATGATGTGATAGCTCATAGGCTGCCTCCCGGGATAATGCGCCGGAGCCGGATAAACAAAAAACGCCCCGCCCACATAGGGGCGAAGCGATGCTCCACGGTACCACCCTAATTTGACGGCAGGGCCGTCATCTCAGTCATCCGCTAACGGGGATGGGGCGTGCGGCTCGTCGCCGCCGGCTCGGAGGTGGCCCGCTGCCGGCCGTTCCCAACGGGCTTGCACCGCGCCCCGTCTCGCTTGGGTGGAACCTGTCTGGCAGCTTCTTCTCGTCATTGCCTTGTTTCTTGCGTTATTTTACCACAAATCCGCCGCTTGTCAAGATACGGTGGGGAATTTTTCGTATGAAGGGCATCGGGAGGGCAAGGGAGGGGGCTCCCCTCCCTTGCCACTTCCGTCTTATACGTTCAGGTAGCCCTTGAGCACCTTCAGGGTGTTCCACACGCCGTCGACGTGGCTGCGCTCATAGCCGTGGCTGGCGTAGACGCCGGCACCGATGAGACCGTGGCGCAGGTCGTTTCCGGCGGAGAGAGTGGCCTCCACATCGGAGCCATAGTGGGGGTAGACATCCACGGCGTAGTCGGCATTCTCCCGGCGGGCGGCGTCGATGAGGGCGCCCACCACCTGATAGCTGTAGGGGCCGCCGGAGTCTTTGGCGCAGATGGAGACCTGCCGCTCGGTGCACTGGAGGCCGTCGCCCACGCAGCCCATGTCCACGCTGATGGCCTCGGTGACACCCTGGGGCACGCTGGCCGCGCCACCGTGGCCCACCTCCTCATACACCGTCACATGGATATAGACCCGGCGCTGGGGCGTGAGGCCCTTGTCCCGGAGGTATTTGGCCAGGCCCAGCAGGATGCCCACGGAGAGCTTGTCGTCCAGGAAGCGGCTTTTGATATAGCCGGAGGCGGTGATGCGTGTGCGGGGCTCGAAGCAGACGATGTCGCCCACCTCCACGCCCAGGGCACGGGTGTCGGTGGCGGACTTCACGTCCTCGTCCAGCAGCACCTCGCAGCCGTCATAGCTGCGCTTGGCGCCGGCGTAGTCATCGTTGACGTGGACGGAGGCATTGCACAGCTGGAAGGTGCCCTCCAACACGCGGCCGGAACGAGTGTAGACCCGCACATTCTCCGCCTCGCCGTTTTCCGGGCGCATACCGCCCAGGGCCGTCAGGCGCAGGCGGCCGGTGCCCTTGATCTCCGCTACCATGGCGCCCAGGGTGTCGGCATGGGCCTCCAGCAGCAGCGCGTCGGCCGCGTCGGCGCCGCCCAGGTCGATGAGAACGCCGCCCTTGACGGTGCGGCGGGCCGGATAGCCCAGGGCGGTGAAGGCCTGCTCCACCCACCGGGCGGCCTGCTCGGTGAAGCCGGTGGGGCTGTCGATGCCCAGCAGCTCCGCCGCCTGTTGGGCGGCATATTCAGCATAGGTACGTTCCATTGTGTTATCCTCCGTTTCTTATTGCAGCTTTTTCCAGCAGCAGGAGCGCAGGGATCCGGCGGTGACGGGACAGCCCAGCAGCCGCGCCAGCTCCTGGGCCAGGGGCCACTCATCCTCCCGGTCCACTTGGTTGAGATACACCCGGTCGTGGAAGCCCTCGCGCAGGGCCACCCGCGCGGCGATAGCCGGGGTAATGGGCCGGTTTTCCGGCACGGCGGCCAGGCGGGCATAGAGCCCCGGGCGGTGGGCCGCCACGCTGATGGGACGGCCAAAGCCGTCGGCTCCCAGCACCAGGATGGTGTTGTTCCGCTCCGGCGGCAGGACGGGCTCCCACTTTTCGTGGCCCTTGAAGGGCTTGCCGGCGGAGCCGTCGGCCTCCACCAGGGTATAGTCCGCCAGCTGCGGCCAGGAGGCAAAGTCGGGCAGGGTGAGCTTCCCCTGCTCCGTGGGGCTGCCCAGGCACACCAGTCCCTCGTGGGAGAGCAGCTCCCGGGCCGTGTTGGGATCCTGGGCGATGGGAATATCCGTGGGCGGCCAGATCTTGGTGGTGGTGGTGACGGCCACGGTGCCCATTTCCCGCAGTTCCCGGGCCAGGTGCAGCATCAGGGTGGTCTTGCCGCCGCCGCCGATGAGGGCGGTGACGCCAGGGCGGATGTCCAGCAGCGTGCTTAGCTTTTCCATATGTCTCCTCCTGCGCGGTGTTCTGGCTCCATTGTAACACGGCGCAGTGAAAAAATCCACCGGTAATTGCGGGGTGTTGGCGGGGCTGTTTTATGTCCCCATGGCCTCCCGGAAAACCTGCTCCAGATAGTCGGCCAGCTCCTCTGTTATGGCATGGTGCTGGGCATAGATGTACATCACAAACACGAGCAGCTTCAGCGCCCCCATCCGCTTCAGCCCCCGCACGGTGATGGGCTCGCCGCCGCTGACCCGGTTATACAGCGCCACCTTGTCCGCCAGGGACGGCGCCTGCATATGCGGCAGGAAGTCGTACAGGGAGAGCGTGCGGGGAAAGACAATGTCCGCCACGTCCACATACACGGAGGAACGTATGGCCAGGTCGAAGTCGATCAGCGTCGGCTGCGGCCCGGGGAGGATGTTGTTGGGTGTCAGGTCATTGTGGATGATGCACGCCTCCGTGTCGGCCTCGCCGCAGAAGGCCGCATACAGCGCCGCGTGCATGGCGGCGATCCGATCCCGGAGCACCGGTATCTGGCAGACACGCAGAAAAGTCTCCCGGGGATAGCGTTCATACTTCTCCCGGAAGCCCAGCAGCACCCGGCCCAGCGTTGCCCCCTCGATGGACACCTCATCCCGCAGCACCCGCTTTTGCAGCAGCGTCCCCGGATAGGCCCGGGATGCCCGGTGCAGCAGGGCGGCCAGGCGCAGGCAGTCCGCCTGACCAGGCGGCGGCCCCACAGGCGCGATATACTCCTGATGCTCTATGATGCCCTCCGGCTGCTCCTGATAGGAAAGGAGCCGTGCCGCCGGAATGCCGCAATCGATGAGATACGCCACAAAGTGCTTTTTGCTCAGGCACATGGCCATGTCGATGTCCGCCAGCAGCCGTTTCCGGATATATGTGCAGCCGTCGTCCCGCACCAGGCTGACCCGCTCATGCTCTGTCATCCCTCTCCCCCGTTTCTTTAAGAAATTCCGCACACAACCCGCCGAAAGCCTTCCGGCAGGTCATGTGCGGAGTTGTTTTTTCACCGTTTCTTACTTGAAGCTGCCACAAGTGGCACAGGACTTCTTAACGATCACGACCTTAACGACCTTCTTCATGGGAACACCTCCTCTCGTTCCGTCCGTCTCTCATTCCATCCAGCAGGTCCCGTCGGAGCAGAAATGATCCCCCGCCCCGAAAAAGCTCGCCGTTGCCCGGCAACCGCCGCAGATTCGCTTGTGCCGGCAGCTGTTGCACTTTCCGGAGAAGGTACGGCTGAACATCCGCTGCACCACCTCACTGGCGGCATAGGCCTGCTCCATGGTCTCCGGCCCGTCGTGCTCCCGCAGGTTCAGGATGGGTGTGCGGAATACGGAACAGGGTGTCAGGTTGTATTCCGTGTCCACATTGAAACAGTCGATCCCTGCGGTGCAGCCGCCAAAGAGGCCGTCGACCTCCTCGTTTTCCAGTATATCCTCATCGATCCAGGGAGAATCTTCAATAATTGCCTTCAGTGGATCCTCGGTGGTGATGTCGATCTGCCCCTGGTACTTTCTGTGCAGGGCGGCCAGCTGCGTCAAAAATGCCTTTTTCTCCGCAGGGGTGAGCACAAAGTGCTCCTCCGCGCCCAGTCCGGCGGGGATGATGTTGCCCACGCCGATCCGCACGCAGCCCACGCCGATGGCCAGGCGCACCATATCCTCCATCTGCTGATAGGTCTCCTTTTGAATGGTCATGCGGATGGAGGACTGGAGTCGTTCATAATCCCGGATGGCCTCCAGCCCCCGGACAGCCCGCTCATAGGCACCCGCAAAGCCCCGGAATCCATCGTGGGTCTGCGGATCCGTGCTGTCCAGGCTGACCTGTATCGTCACATTCCCGGTGCTGACCTCGTTGAGGCGCTGCAGCAGCTCCTCCGTCAGCAGGGAGCCGTTGGTGGTGATGACGATCTCCTGGCACCCATAGCGCACGCCCATGCCCACGATCTCCACCAGCTCTGGATGTAGCAGCGGTTCTCCGCCGGAGAGGGTCAGGTTGAACTCCTCGCCCATGTTCCGCTCGGTAAAGCGCAGAACCTTTTCAATCTGCTCCAGCGGCATAAAGATCGGCTTCTCCATGCTGGCCCGGCAGTGGGCGCAGTGCATATTGCAGCAGCCTGTGATCTCGATCTGCGCATGATGAAAGGCTGTTTCATAAATGGCATCCGCCGTTTCCACGAACATAGTGTCTCCTCCAATCCGGCGCCGTCTGCGCCGCCGCTTTGTCCCCGCCCGGAGCGGATTTTGTCCATTATGTCACACTTCTCCCGGCCTGTCAAGACGCGTTTTCCGCCCGGCTCAGGGCTTCACGCGCCAGTAGCCCGTGGCGTCCCGCTGCAGGAGCTGCTCCCCGATCATGTCCCGGCGAATGGTGCAAAAATCGTCGTGAAAATCGGCAATGATGATGTTTACCTCCCGCTCGGAGTACACGCGGTCATACTCAAAGGCCTTGGCGATCTCCTCCAGCACGATGCGCTCCTTTTTCCGCTGGGCCGGGATGGCCTTGAGCTTGCCATAGGAGAAGAAGCTGTCGATGACCCGCTGACGGTAGGCCGCGTCCCGCTGGGCCCGGGCCGCGTCCTCGTCGCTCTCCTCCTGCAGAATGTCCAGGATGCGGGTGTTGAACAGCGCCCGGTTCAGGGCATACATGGTATAATACTGGCTCTTATAGGATGTCACCGCCCCGGCATCCGCCAGCTTTTTCAGGTGGAAGGACACCGTGGAGGCGGTGATGCCCAGCCGCTCCGCCAGCCGCTCCACATACATATCCTCTATGGCCAGCGACTTCAGCAGCTGCAGCCGGGACTTGTCGGCCAGGCATTTGAACAGGCCGATGGCCTCACTCTCCGTCATTTCGCCACCCCCCAGATCTCATCGAAGCGCCGCGCGATCTCCGCCGCCGTGTCCAGCTTCACTTCCTCCAGCCGCAGCTGCACCGCGTCGCCGTGCTGCCGGGCCTTGTCCTGGGCCGCGGCCCAGGCGGCGGGCAGCTGCTTCAGCTTTTGCTGGAAGAAACGCGCCGCCTCCGCCTCGTCGCCCCGGCTGCTTTTCAGCGCCACATCCAATATCGTCCGGAAGATGTCATACACATTGCCCTTGATCTTTTCGAACACCGCCTCGTCCGCCCGCTGGTCGGCCTCCAGTTCCTGCTGCCGGTGCGCGCAATATGCGATTTCGTGCGCCAGATAGCCGTACATTTCTGCGCTTTTGGGTTCCATTTCTGCGCTCAACTCCCTTCCATTTTTGGCCTGATTCTTTTTGATTATATAACATTCACATCGCACTGTCAATATTTAATTTGACATTTATGAAATCAAAACATGCACGATACCGTGGTAATCCGTCTCTTTTGCCTGCGGAAAAAACAGGCCGCCAGACAAAAGCACCCGGCCAGATGGCCGGGCGCTCCTGTTATGTGTTGGTTTTGTTGTGCACGGCTCAACCCTGGAGGGTCTGCACCCAGGCGCCGTATTTGACCAGGTTGGCATCCCGCTCCGCCGCGTCGCGGCCCAGGGTCAGGATATAGACCTTGATCTTGGGTTCCGTGCCGCTGGGACGCACCAGAATGGTGGTGCCGTCGGCCAGCTCATAGCGCAACACGTTGCTGCCGGACAGCTCCATGCTGCTGACGGCGCCGCTGCGGCAATCCACCACGCTGCCGTCGCTGTAGTCCTTGCGCACGGCCACCTCTACCCCGGCGATCTGCGCAGGGGGCATCTGGCGCAGGGACTTCATCAGGGCGGCCATCTTCTCCAGGCCATCCAGGCCCGGCATCACCAGGTTGTGGGTCTTTTCGCCGTAGTAGCCGTACTTCTCATACAGGGCATTCAGGGCATCGAACAGGGTCATGCCCTGGGCGGCATACCAGGCGGCCATCTCCGTCAGGATCAGGGAGGCGGTGACGGCATCCTTGTCGCGGACGTAGTCGCCCAGCATATAGCCATAGCTCTCCTCGTAGCTCATGATAACCTGGCCCAGGCCCTTCCCCTCCAGCTCGTTCTTCTTCTCGGCCATGAACTTGAAGCCGGTGAAGGTATCGCAGCAGGTGACGCCGCCGGCCTCGGCCACCTTGCGGGCCATCTCGGTGGTGACGATGGTCTTCAGGAAATAGGGCTTTTCAGGCAGGGTACCGGCCCGTTTCATGGCGCCGATGAGGTAGTCCAGCATCAGCACGCCGGTCTGGTTGCCGGTGACGGGGATGAAGGAGCCGTCGTGGCTGCGCACCATGATGCCCACCCGGTCGCTGTCCGGGTCGGTGCCCAGGATGAAGTCCGCGCCCACCTGGTCGGCCAGCTCGATGGCCAGATAGAAGCCTTCGGGGTTCTCCGGATTGGGGGAGGCCACCGTGGGGAAATTGCCGTCCAGCACCATCTGCTGCTCCACGCAGTACAGGTGCTTCACGCCCAGGCCCCGCAGGGCCTCCGGCACCAGCTTCCAGCCGCAGCCGTGGAAGGGGGTGTAGACCATCTTGAAGCTGTCGGCCACCTTCGCCATGGATTCCCGGTCGTTGACCATGGCCATGACCCGGGACATGAAGCGCTCATCCGTCTCCTGGCCCAGCACCTCGATGAAGCCCTGCTCCACCGCCTGGTCATAGTCCATGCGGCGCACGCCGGTGAAAATGTCGATGCCTTCCAGCTCGCAGGCGATGGCCGCCGCGTGCTGGGGCGGCAGCTGCGCACCGTCGGCCCAGTAGACCTTGTAGCCGTTATACTCCTTGGGGTTGTGGCTGGCAGTGACGTTGATGCCCGCCTGGCAGCCATATTCCCGCACGGCGAAGCTCAGCTCCGGCGTGGGGCGCAGAGACTCGAAGATCCGCACATGGATGCCGTTGGCGGCGCAGACCTCGGCAGCGGCCCGGGCAAAGTCCATGGAGTGGTTGCGGCAGTCCATGCACAGGGCCACGCCCCGGCGCTTGGCCTCCTCGCCCTCGGCGCATATGACGTTGGCAAAGCCCTGGGTGGCCCAGCGGATGACGTGGACGTTCATCTGGTGCAGGCCCACCTTCATGGTGCCTCGCAGACCGGCGGTGCCGAACTCCAGGGGGCCATAGAAGCGCTCACGAATCTCCTTCTCGTCGCCGCAGATGCACTCCAGCTCGGCGCGCTCCTCCGCCGTCAGGGCCGGAGAGGCCAGCCACTTTTCATATTCCTGCATATGGTTCATATCAATTGACTCCTTTCGTTCACTCGTTCGTTTCTTCGTCCATCACGGGCTCCGCCTCCAGCAGGGCCTTGGCCTCCTCCAGCTGGGAGACGGGCACATAGAGACTGGCCCCATAGCCGGAGAAGCCGTTGATGACCTTTCCGGCGCCGCCCTCGTGGGCATAATACTTGAAGCAGGGGATCCCGTATCCCGCCAGCAGCGAGATCAGCATATCCGCCTCGGCGGGGGAATCAAAGCAGTCGGTCAGCAGTGCCGCCTTCTCCTTTTCGCCGCGGCTGTCCAGCGGCCACTCTGGCTGTTCCGGGCGAAAGGCCCATGTGCTCATATCCATGGCAAAACTCCTCCTGTTGCATTGTTATTTATGGTATTTGGTACCGGCTGATATCTGACAGGCCCGGTAGATCTGCTCCAGCAGCATGATCCGGGCCAGGTGATGGGGAAAGGTCATGGGCGACATGGACAGCCGCCAGTCCGCCTGCTGCTTCAGGCTCTCGTCCAGGCCCACACTGCCCCCGATGAGAAAGCACAGCTGGCTCTTACCGGACAGGGCCAGCTCCTCCAGCCGCCGGCTCAGCTCCACGCTGGAACAGGGCTTCCCCTCGATGCACAGGGCGATCAGCGCCGCGCCACGGGGCAGCTTCTCACGAATGGCAGCGGCCTCCGCCGCCAGAGCCTGACGAATCTGGGCCGGGGAAGGCTCCTCCGGCAGGCGGCTCTCCGGCAGCTCGATAAGCTCCGGCCTGCAGTGCCGCCCCAGACGCTTGAGATACTCCGCGGCGGCCTCCTGGTAGAACTTCTCCTTCAGCTTCCCCACGCAGAGGATGGTTATTTTCTGCATACGTCCGCCTCCACCTCATAGCCCCGGCTGAGCTCGCTGCGAGGCACGACCGCAAGCTCCACCGCCGCCCCGGCCAGGTACAGCGCGCGGTTCACCGTGTCCCAGGCCCGCTGGGGGGTGTTGTTCTCCCGGCTGAGGTGGGCCAGGAGGATGCGGCGGGTGCCGCAGGCGGCCATCTTTGCGGCGAATTCCGCCGCCGCGTCGTTGGACAGGTGCCCCTGGGCACCTAAAATACGCTGCTTGAGGTGATAGGGATAGGAACCGGCGCGCAGCAGCTCCACGTCGTGGTTGCTCTCCAGCAGCAGGGTATCCACTCCGGGCAGCGCGGCGGCGGCCTCCTCCGTCACATAGCCGGTATCGGTGAGGATACCCACGGAGCCGCTGCCATCCACGCGAAAGCCTATGCTCTGGGCGGCATCGTGGGAGGTGGAAAAGGAGGTGACCAGGCAGCCGCCCACGGGGAAACTGCTGCCCGGCGCCTGCAGACGCAGCAGCGGCTCCACACCGGCCAGGCGATAGCTCAGTTGGCGGGCGGTGCCGGGGCTGGTATACAGGGGGATGTTATAGTGTTTGATGAAGGTGGCCAGACCGGCAATATGGTCTCCGTGCTCGTGGGTGATGAGAACGCCGCTGAGCGCGTCCATGGACAGGCCCAGCTGCTGCAGACCCGTGCGGATGCGGCGGGTGGATATTCCGGCGTCCACCAGCAAATGGGTGTCGCCATCGGACAGCAGCAGGCAGTTGCCCTGGGAGCCGCTGGACAGAGTATGTAAGATCATCAAAAAGCAGAACCTCGCAAGTGAAATAGCGGCGGATACCGTCACAGGAACGATATCCGCCTGTTTCTTATTCAGCCGATCTGGGGTTCGGACTCCTGGGGCTCCGGGATCTCCTCTACGCAGATCTCGGCGCCCACGGCGCGCAGCTTGCCGACCAGATCCTCATAGCCGCGCTCGATATAGTGCACCTGGGTCAGCTCCGTGGTGCCCTGGGCCGCCAGGCCCGCGATGACCAGCGCCGCGCCCGCCCGCAGGTCGCAGGCCTGTACCGGTGCGCCGGTCAGCTGTGCCACGCCCTCAATGACGGCCACGCGGCCGTCCACCTGCACCTGGGCGCCCATACGGCGCAGCTCGTCCATATACTTGAAGCGGTTGGCGCCGTAGACGCCCTCCGTCACCAGACTGGTGCCTTGGGCCAGGGACAGCACCGCAGCGATCTGCGGCTGCATATCCGTGGGGAAGCCGGGGTAATACTGGGTCTTTACGTTGGTACGCTGCAGGGGCTCCGTGCGGCGAACCAGCATGGTGTCGTCCTCCGACTCAATGGTGACACCCATCTCCGCCAGCTTGGCGGAGATGCACTCCATGTGCTTGGGGATCACGTTGTGCAGCAGTAGCTGGCCGCCGGTGGCGGCCACGGCGGCCATATAGGTGCCGGCCTCGATCTGGTCGGGAATGATGCAGTAGCTTCCGCCGCTGAGCTTCTCCACACCGGTGATACGGATGGAGTCGGTGCCTGCGCCCTTGATGTTGGCGCCCATGGAGTTGAGGAAGTTGGCCAGATCCACCACATGGGGCTCCTTGGCGGCATTCTCGATGGTGGTGGTGCCCTGGGCCAGAGCCGCGGCCATCATGATGTTCATGGTGGCGCCCACGCTGGCCATGTCCAGATATACCACAGCACCGGTCAGGCGCCCATTTTTGGCCACAGCCTCCACCAGATTGCCCTCCGTGACCTCCGCGCCCATGGCACGGAAGCCCTTGATGTGCTGGTCGATGGGCCGCACGCCGAAATTGCAGCCGCCTGGCATGGCCACGGTGGCCCGGCCAAAGCGGCCCAGCAGCGCACCCAGCAGATAGTAGCTGGCCCGGATCCGCCGCACCAACTCATAGGACGGCTGGGTGGAGTGCACCCGGCGGCTGTCGATCTCCACCGTGTGGTGGTTCAGCACCCGCACCTGGGCTCCCAGCTCCTCCAGGATGGAGAACAGCAGCGTCACATCGCTGATCTGGGGGATGTTCTCGATGCGACACACGCCGTCCACCAGCAGGGCCGCGGGGATGATGGCAACGGCGGCATTCTTTGCGCCGCTGATGGTAACTTCGCCGTTCAGCGGCCGTCCGCCGCGAATGATATATTTGTTCAAAACAGGCACCCTCTCTTAGGTAATGTAAACGTCCCCGGGCTTATCATGCCCGCAGAACGAAGGCTTCATACGGGCCGCGCGGAAAAGGCCCGGCGGCATACTCATACAAATTTAGTATACCATATTTTTCGCTAAATGCAAGCAAAGCCTGCCATTCTTTTGAAAAAGTCGAAAAAAAGCAAGACCTCCGATCAAATCGGAGGCCTTGCAGCGCTTATTTTTTCAGTCGCTTGTCACATTTCACCGCCAGCTTGGTGCCCACGGTCTGGAACAGCTGCACCAGCAGGATCAGCACGATCACCGCCGCGAACATCACCAGATACTTGTAGCGGTAGTAGCCGTAGTCGATGGCGATCTTGCCCAGGCCGCCGCCGCCGATGATGCCGCTCATGGCCGAGTAGCCCAGGATGGTGGTCAGGGCAATGGTCACGTTCTGGATCAGGGAGGGTACGCTCTCCGGGATCATCACCCGGCAGACGATCTGCACGGGTGTGGCGCCCATGCTCAGGGCCGCCTCGATGATGTTGGGGTCTACCTCACGCAGGCTACTCTCCACCAGCCGGGCCACGAAGGGGAAGGCCGCTACCACCAGCGGCACGATGGTGGCCGTGGTACCCACAGCGGTGCCGATGATGAGTCGGGACAAGGGGAACACCATGATCATCAGGATCAGGAAGGGCACGGAGCGCAGCAGGTTGATGATTACATTCAGCGTTGACAGCAGCCACCGGGGCAGGGGCAGGATGCCGTTCTTTTCACCGGTGACCAGCAGCACGCCCAGCGGCAGGCCGATGACGATGGCCAGGGCCGTGGACAGCAGCGTCACGTAAAAAGTCTCCCACAGGGCCATGGGGAACTGGGTCAGCAGAGCGGTCTTCAGCTCCGCCAGGGACTCGGGAGTAAACAGATCACTGTACATCCACGCTCACCTCCTCCGACTGCAGATTGGGTACGCTGCGGAAGAAGGCCAGCGCCTCCTCCCAGCTATGGTTGGGAATGCCCAGCAGCATACTGCCATATACCTCCTCCGACAGCCGCTGGGTGCTGGCGGAGATGACGTTGGCGCAGATACCCTTCTCCGCCGACAGCCGGGCCACCAGGGGGATGGCTGTGGTCTGTGCGCTGCGGAAAATCAGGCGGATGCGCCGCTCCTGCTGGGGATCGGACACGGTCAGATCGGCCCCACCGGGGAAGACCAGGTGCCGGGCCGCCTGGGACTTGGGGGCAGAGAACACGGTGGATACCATGCCCTCCTCCACCACCACGCCGTCATCCAGGATGGCCACATGGGAGCAGATCTCCTTCACCACGCTCATCTGGTGGGTGATGACCACCACGGTGATGCCCAGCTGGCGGTTGATGTCCCGGATCAGCTCCAGGATCTGCCGGGTGGTCTTGGGATCCAGGGCGCTGGTGGCCTCGTCGCACAGGAGCACCTTGGGATTGGTTGCCAGGGCCCGGGCGATGGCGACCCGCTGCTGCTGTCCGCCAGAGAGCTGAGCGGGATAGGCCTGCGCCTTATCCGGCAGCCCCACCAGCTCCAGCAGCTCCCGTGCCTTGGCCTGGGCCTCCCGGCGGCTCACGCCGGCCAGCTCCATGGGAAAGCACACGTTCTGCAGGCAGCTGCGCTGCATCAGCAGATTGAAGCGCTGGAAGATCATGGTGATCTCCCGCCGGGCCGAGCGCAGCTGCGCCGGGCTCATGGTGTCCAACCGCTGGCCGTTCACGATGACCTGGCCCTCCGTGGGCCGCTCCAGCATATTGATGCAGCGCACCAGGGTACTCTTGCCCGCGCCGCTCATGCCGATGATGCCGTAAATATCGCCGTCCCCGATGCGCAGGGACACGTCCTTCAGCGCATCCACCGTTCCGCCTGCGGTCTGGAAGGATTTGCTGACGTGCTGTAGTTCGATCAAGGCCTCCGCCTCCCCTTTCCTGTCGTTTCTTACTTGCCCGCCTTCAGGGCATCCAGGCTGGTCTGCTTGCCGCCGTAGAGGCCCATGGGCTCCACATGAACGGCGGACACGGACACGATGTGGGTGCCGTTCTCAGCATTGAAATCCTCCAGGTAGGGCAGGTGCTGGAAGTAGTTGGCGTCCACGGTGCCATCCTCCACCACGGTGTTGGGCACCACATAGTCGCTGTAGACCTGGATGTCCAGGGTGATGCCCTTGGCGGCCAGGATCTCCTTGGCGATCTCCAGGATCTCGGCGTGGGGCGTGGGGGAGGCGGCCACGGAGATGGTCTGGCCCTCCAGGGCGGTGTAGTCCACGCTGCTGTTATAGCCGTCGGTGAGGCTGTTCACCACGCTGACCACGGAGCCGGCATACTTGCTTTGGATGTACTCAGCCACCTGCTTGCTCTCCAGGGCGGCCACCAGGGCCAGGATCTTGGGACTGCTCTCGTTGCCCTCCTTCACCGCCAGGATGTTGCTGTAGGCGGAGGAGGAACCCTCGATGACCAGGGAGTCGGACACGGGGTTGAGCCCGGCGTTGATGGCGTAGTTGGAGTTGATGACGGCGTAGTCCACGTCCTTCAGCAGGTTGGGCAGCTGCGCGGCCTCAGCCTCCACGATCTCCACGTTATAGGGGTTGTCCACGATGTCGTTCTTGGTGGCGGTGATGCCGGCACCGTCCTTCAGGGTGATGATGCCCTGCTCCTGCAGCAGCAGAAGGGCACGAGCCTCGTTGGTGGTGTCGTTGGGAACGGCGATCTGGATGCTGCCGCTCTTGGAGCCGCAGCCCGTCAGAGCCAGGGACAGGGTCAGAATCAGCGCCAGCAGCAGCGCGGCAAACTTGGTGGTCTTTTTCATAGTATATTCTCCTTTTCAGATGACTTTGTTTTGGAATGGAATGATATTTCTCGTTTTTGCACTTTCCAGGCACATTCGGTCATCCAGCTGCTGCAGCAGACCCGGACACAGGCACATGGCGATTCAGCTCCTTTCACACAACAAAAAACAGCGGGAGGTCATTGACCTTCCGCTGCCGCAACTTCCGATTTCAGGCAGGATTTGAAAGGGAATGACCATTTTTTCCACAGCAAAACATACGCATGGAGCACATGCGCATCATGGTCATCATCATGCTGTTGTTGAAAAGCAGCTTCGCCATGGCTTGTTCCCTTTCCCCGCCCCGGGCGGTTTTTGTCGTTGGGCGTATGGTACCACCATTTCCCCGCTTTGTCAACCGTGTTTTTGCATAATTTTTCATGTGACGCTTGGACTTTATCGAAGAAATTGTCGAAATACAGCGCATTATCAGCTGTACGAATGGCTAACCGGGGCTACCTTTATGGCTGCGGGGCGCAGTGGGCAATTTGACGGATCGGTATCGGGGCAGCCCCTGGGATTTATACGAAAAACAATGGACTTTTCATTGACATTTTCCGGGAATAAAATATAATAAATAAGTATTTAGGAACAGGGAGGAAACGATCATGTCACTGGATCACAGCTATTTTCAGCAGATGGAGGACAAGATTCCCCATGGCCGGGTTCGCACCCGCTTTGCCCCGTCCCCCACGGGCTATATGCATGTAGGCAATCTGCGCACGGCGCTGTATACCTGGCTCATCGCCCGCTCCCACGGCGGCGATTTCATCCTGCGCATTGAGGACACGGACCAGGGCCGCTATGTGGACGGCGCGGTGGAGGTCATCTATCGCACCATGGCCGAGTGCGGTCTGAGCCACGACGAGGGCCCGGATGTCGGCGGCCCGGTGGCCCCGTATATCCAGTCCCAGCGCCGGGACACCTACGGCCACTACGCCCGTCTGCTGGTGGAAAAGGGCGGCGCGTACTACTGCTTCTGTGAAAAGGCCGAGTCTGAGGAGGAGGGCTTTGAGCGCGCGGCGGATCCCTGCCGCGACCTTCCGGCGGAGGAGGTGGAGCGCCGGCTGGCCGCCGGCGAGCCCTATGTCATCCGCCAGCGCATTCCGGCGGAGGGCAACACCACTTTCCACGACGCCATCTTTGGCGACATCACCGTGGAGAACAGCACCCTGGACGATCAGGTGCTGCTGAAGCGGGACGGCCTGCCCACCTATAACTTTGCCAACGTCATCGACGACCACCTGATGGGCATCACCCATGTGGTCCGGGGCAGCGAGTACCTGTCCTCCGCCCCCAAGTATGACCTGCTGTACCACGCCTTCGGCTGGGAGGTGCCCACCTATGTCCACTGTTCCCCGGTGATGCGGGACGCCCAGAACAAGATGTCCAAGCGTCATGGCGACCCCTCTTATGAGGATCTCAAGGCCCAGGGCTATCTCACCGAGGCCATCCTCAACTATGTGGCCCTGCTGGGCTGGAGCCCCAAGGGTGAGCTGGCGGAGCAGGAGATCTTCGACCTGCAGGGCCTGGTAAAGGCCTTCGACATCACCGGCATCTCCAAGTCCCCGGCCATCTTCGACCGGGCCAAGCTGGATCACTTCAATGCCGTGTATCTGCGGAGCATGGAGCCCGCCGCCTTTGCCCGGGTGGCCGAGCCTTACATCCGCCAGAGCGTCACGGAACCTCGCTATGACGCGGCGGCCATTGCCGCCCTGCTGCAGGCCCGCTGCGAGCGCCTGACGGAGATCCCGGAGAAGGTGGACTTCTTCGATGCCCTGCCCGACTATCCCCTGGACTTCTTCACCAACAAGAAGTCCAAGACCAATCCTGAGGTCTGCACCCGTATGCTCCAGGCCGCCATCCCCGCCCTGGAGGGGCTGGAGAGCTGGACGGATGAGAGCATCCACGACTGCCTGGTGGAGCTGGCCGCAAGCCTGGAGGTGAAGAATGCCACGCTGATGTGGCCCGTGCGCATTGCGGCGGCTGGCAAGCTGGTGACCCCCGGCGGTGCGGTGGAGATCTGCCGCATCCTGGGCCGTGAGGAGACCCTGCGCCGCCTGCGGCTGGGCCTTGACAAGCTGACGGTATGCTGAGCTGGCTGAACCGGCAGCGGCAGCAGCTGCACGGTTTCTATCGCAGCGATTTCCGGAATACCCTGCTGTGTGCCGCCGTGGCCTTCCTTGCGGTGATGCTGTTGAGCTTCTGCGTCTGCCTGCGGGCGGAGAACTTCATCAGCTGGCTGAAGGACTGGTTCACGCAGCAGATCGTCGATGCCGGTGTTGTGGACGCCGACGGGAGTTTCAGCGTACTGCGTCTGCTGGGCAACAATCTCCAAGCCATGGTGCTGGCCATCGGGTATGGCTTCATCCCCTTTTTATTCCTGCCCGCCCTGTCGCTGGGCATCAACGCCCTGCTGCTGGGAGGTTTTGCCGCCTACTATTGCAGCAGCGGCATCCCCCTGTGGTTCTACGCTGCCGGCACCCTGCCCCACGGCATCTTCGAGCTGCCCGCCCTGGTGCTGGCCATGGCCGGTGGGCTTTACCTGTGCCGCAGCATCACGGACTATATCCGCTACAACGAAAAAGGTATCGTCGGCCCGCTGGTGGTGAATCTGCTGCGGCTGCTGGCGCTGCACATCCTGCCCCTGATCATCGCCGCCGCCCTGGTGGAGACCTATCTCACCCCGGCGCTGCTGCAGGCGCTGGCCCCGCTGGCAGGATTATGACCTCCGCACGAGCAATACGGACCGCGTAACGCGGCGAAAGGAGCAACACTATGAACGAAATGAACACAAGCGTCCCCTCCCTGTTTGGCAGCATGGTCTTCACCCGGGAGCAGATGCGACAGCGTCTGCCGGCCCATATCTATGCCGCCTGGCAGCAGTGCCTGGAGCAGGGAACGTCGCTGGATCGCTCCATCGCCGATGAGATCGCCTCCGCCATGAAGGATTGGGCCATTGAAAAGGGCGCCACGCACTATACCCACTGGTTCCAGCCCATGACCGGCTGCACCGCCGAGAAGCACGACAGCTTCATCGCCCCCCAGGGCCCCAACAGCGTGCTGATGGAGCTGTCCGGCAAGGAGCTGTCCCGGGGCGAGGCCGACGCCTCCAGCTTCCCCTCCGGCGGTCTGCGGGCCACCTTCGAGGCCCGGGGCTACACCGCCTGGGATCCCACGGCCTACGCCTTCGTCAAGGACAAGACCCTGTATATCCCCACCATCTTCTGCTCCTACAGCGGCCAGACACTGGACAAGAAGACGCCGCTGCTGCGCTCCATGAAGCTGCTGGACACCCAGAGCCTGCGGATCCTGCGCCTGTTCGGCAATACCCAGGCCCAGCACGTCACACCCCAGGTGGGCCCGGAGCAGGAGTATTTCCTCATCGACAAGGCCCTCTACCGCCGCCGGGAGGATCTGGTGCTCTGCGGCCGCACCCTGTTCGGTGCCAAGCCCCCCAAGGGCCAGGAGCTGGACGACCACTATTACGGCGCCATCAAGCCCCGCGTGGCCGCCTTCATGCACGAGCTGGACGAGGAGCTGTGGAAGGTGGGCGTGCCCTCCAAGACGGAGCACAACGAGGTGGCCCCGGCCCAGCACGAGATGGCCCCGGTCTATGCCGATGCCAATACCGCCTGTGACCACAACCAGCTGGCCATGGAGTTTCTGAAGAAGGTGGCCGACCGCCACGGGCTGGTGTGCCTGCTGCACGAGAAGCCCTTCGCCGGTATCAACGGCAGCGGCAAGCACGATAACTGGTCCCTGTCCACAGACACCGGCGAGAATCTGCTCAAGCCCGGCAAGACCCCCAGCCAGAATGCCCAGTTCCTGCTGTTTTTGGCCGCCTTCATCAAGGGCGTGGACGAGTATCAGGATATGCTGCGCTGCTGCGTATCCTATTCCGGCAATGACCACCGCCTGGGCGGCAACGAAGCTCCTCCGGCCATCATCTCCATCTTCCTGGGCGATGAGCTGACAGCCATTCTGGAGTCCATCGTCAGCGGCCAGGAGTATGTGGACGTGGCCAAGCGGAAGCTGGCCATCGGTGTGGATACCCTGCCGGAGATCCCCCAGGACACCACCGACCGCAACCGTACCTCGCCCCTGGCCTTCACCGGCAACAAGTTCGAGTTCCGTATGCTGGGCTCCTCCCAGTCCATCGCCAGCCCCAACGTGGTTCTCAACACCATCATGGCCCAGGAGCTCATGGAGTTTGCCGACATTCTGGAGCAGTCCACGGACTTCCAGACGGATCTCCAGCAGTTGCTCCACGATACCTTTCGGGATCACCGGCGCATCATCTTCAGCGGCAACGGCTACGGCGAGGAGTGGGTAGAAGAAGCCAAAAGGCGTGGCCTGAGCAATCTGCGGGACACCGTGGACTGTATGCCCGCCTATATCGACCCCAAGAACATCCGTCTCTTCTCCTCCCACGGCATCCTCAGCGAAGCGGAAATGCGGGCCCGCTATGAGATCCACCTGGAGAATTACTGCAAGGTCACGGCCATCGAGGCGGCCACCCTGCGGGACATGAGCCTGCGGGGCATCCTCCCGGCGGTAAGCCGCTATGTCTCCGATCTCTCCGCCGCCGCGCTGCGCAAGCAGGAGCTATCCCTCCCCGCCACCGCCGAGAGGGAGCTGCTGCAGCGCCTGACGGAGGACACCGAGCGCCTGTATGGCATCATCTGCGACATGGACGACGCCCTGGAGCGGGCCCCGGAGGCCGAGGGCGGTATCGAGGCTGCCCGCTACTACCGGGACGAGGTCTTTGCCCGCATGGAGCAGGCCCGGGCCTCCATCGACCGCCTGGAGCGTCTCACCGCCGCCGACTACTGGCCCTATCCCACCTACGCGGATATTCTGTTTTCCGTGTGAGCAATCGTGATATACTTGCCAAAGAACCCCTGTTTTCGCAATGCGAAAACAGGGAATTTGGCAAGCTGAAGGAGGTCTGGCGCTGAGCCAGACCTCCTTGTAACTGTTTTGGCCCGTCTCAGGCCCAGAGCTTCCGGATCCGGCGGCTGTCGGACACCAGGCGGTCAGGCCGGCCATCCACCAGCAGCAGCGCGGCGCGCTGCCCCGGGGCGATGCGCCCCGCCTGCAGGCCGAAGGCCGACGCGCTCCTGCCCGTCGCCGCCTGCAGTGCCTCCACCGGCGCAAGGCCCGCACCCACCAGCCGCTCCAGCTCCTGGTGCAGTGTGTCGCCATAGCCCACGGCGGGGGCAAAGTCGCCGGGGTTGGCGTCGGTGGCCGCCAGGATCGAAACACCGCTGCCATGCAGCAGCCGGACAGCCGCCTGGGCCTTTTCGTAGCTGCCCCGCCCGCTGCGGGCAAAGGCCGCCATCATCACCAGCGTGGGGGCCACGGCGATACCCTGGGCCGCGATGTCACGGGCCAGGGCCGACGGGAAGTCCTCCTGCATGGGCACATGGAGCAGGATGTCCGCTCCGGCTGCCACGGCCTGCCGCACCGTTGCAATCTCCGTTGCGTGCACGGCGACCTTCAGGCCCCGGGCATGGGCCGCTCCCACGATGCCCCGCAGTGCGGGACGGCCGATGGACAGGGCGTTCAGCAGCAGCACCTTGATGTATGCCGCACCGCGTCCGGCGGCCCGCTCTACATAGCCCCTGGGATCCATCACCAGGCCCATCGCCATGCCGGCGGAACGCACGATATGCAGCTGATGGGACGTGTTTGCCAGCTCCTCCGGCGCGCTGACATCGCACACGGTGGTCACGCCGCTGCGGAGCATCGCCTCCACCTGTCCGGCCGCGCCCATATGGACGTGGGCGTCGATGAGGCCGGGCAGCAGGAAGCCCGGGCCGCAAACCGCCGGGTCACATTCCCGCAGGGCGGTGATCACGCCGTCCTCCACGCTGACGGCCGCACCTTCCCACACCCGCTCCCCGTCAAAGAGCGGGTAGCACAACTCAGCCACGGGGCTTCTCCACCCGCACCAGTTCGCTGTGCTTCATCACCACGCCGAACCAGTTGCAAAAGACCAGATAGTTGGCCCGCAGCGTCACCGTGTCCCCCACGGACACCTGACGATAGTGCGCCTCGTCGGGGAAAATCGTCAGGGCGTAGACCTGTCCCCCAACACGGTCGGACAGCTCGATGGAAGGCTTGTTGTGAATATCCGGCCCCACCTTGACGGCGACGCCCGTGACCTCAAAGCGCCTGTCCTCATACCGCGCCAGGGCCCCCGGCAGATCCGCCTGCAGGCTCTCGCAGAGGGCCTGCACGGCGATGGGGGCCTCCTGGGCCAGGAGGGGCATGGGCCGCGTCTCGAGCCGATGGGTCTTCAGCGCCGACGGATGCTTGTGATAATAGGTCAAAGGTTCCTGCATCGTATCTCCCCTTTCTCTCACGCCAGGGTCATTTTCCCGTCGGTGAACACATAGTTGCGCATCCCCATGCCGCTGGCCCGCTCCGCCGGGGCCGCTGCCTCCATGCGCCGGATGTCCTCATCCGTCAATTCAATGCGCAGCGCGTCGATGGCCTCCTGCAGATGCAGGGGATTCGTCGTGCCGATAAGGCTCTGCACATGGTCATACTTGGCCAGGCTCCAGGCCAGGGCCAGCTGAGACAGGCTCACGCTCTTCTCCTCTGCAAGCTCCCTGAGCCGGCGGGTCATGGTCTGCTGCTTCTCCCGCCGCGCCGGATCCAGCATCCCCCGGGGCGGCATAGTGCGCGCCGGGGCCGACAGGTTGTCGTCCCGCAGCAGGCCGTGGCCCACGGTTCCGAAGGCGAGCACCTTCACGCCCAGTTCCTTCGCCGCGGCCAACAGCTCGGCTTCAATGCTGCGGTTCAGGAGGGAATACTCCATTTCCACCGTGTGGATGGGGTGCACGCGGCAGGCCCGGCGCAGGGTCTCCGCGTCCACCATGGACAGGCCAATGTGGCGCACATAGCCCGCCTGTACCTGCTCGGCAATGGCTCCCACCAGCTCCTCCACGGGCACGGTGGTGTCCATCCGGGCGGGCTGGTAGAGGTCAACATAGTCCAGTCCCAGACGGCGCAGAGAATAGGTCAGGTGCCCCTTGACGTTGTGGGGCTTTACATCCAGACCGTAGATGCCGCCGCCGGGAGAGGGCAGCACGCCGAACTTGACAGACAGAAAGTAGCTGTCCCGCCGGACGCCCTTCAGCGCTTGGCCCACGATCAGCTCGCTCTCGCTGGCCTGATAAAATTCGCCGGTGTTGAACAGGGTGATGCCCGCGTCCAGCGCGGCGCGGATGGTCTTAACGGAATTTTCCGGGTTGCGCACAATGGACATACCCATGGTGCCAAGACCCAGACGGCTCAGATCTTTCATGGTGCTACCTCCTCAGCAGTGAAATTTGTCATCTTCCTGTGGCTTGCGTCTGGCCTCCATGGCGGCCTTCATGGCCGCCTTGCGGGCATAGATGGCGGCGACCTCCGCATCGATGTCCTTGGCCGGGTGATTCAGGCCGCTTTTCAGGGCCTGCACCATCTGCTCCGTGCGGTTGCGGATCTTGTACTCCCGGCCGTCCTTGATAAAGACGTTGCCGGTCTGGCCAAAGATGAACTGCACATTGTTTTCCACACAGGCGTCATAGACCTTCTTCACCCATTCATAGTGCAGGGGCCGGGAACCCAGATAGTTCTCGCCGCCGGCCAGCACTGTCTCGATCTTCCCGGTGGCCAGGTAATCGGCCATGTCGATCTCCCCAATGAAGGGCTTCAGGCTGACCCAGCGGTGCTTGGCGGGCAGGGCCAGCAGCCAGGGCATCCGCTGCTCCAGCCGCGCCTGATTTTCGCAGGAGACGGAGAAGGATACATTGTCCCAGCCCTCGCCCCAGTCCGGGGGCAGACAGTCCCGGATCCGCTCCGCCCGCTTGGTCAAAAGGGAAAAGGTCACGTCCGGGCGGCGGCGGATCATGTCCCAGGCCTCTGCCCGCCATTCGTCTGCCTCCTCCAAAAAGAAGTCGCTGGCCATACACACCCGCACAAAGGAGCCGCTGGGCAGCTTCCAGTTCCCGGCGCGATCCCGCTTGACGGGCAGGTTGAAGTCCGACTTGTTCCGCAGCACCTGGTTGGTGTCGCGTCCGTAGCGCTTGTCCAAAAAGTAGGCATAGCAGTTTTGGCAGCCCTCGCTGCACTTGTGACAGCCGTGCCAGGGGTTCCAGATCTTGTCATTCAGATCCATGATCTCATCTCCTTCTCATGTCAGCATTTTCATCAGCAGAGCGGCCAGCTGCTCACATTCCGTCGGGCTCAGCCTGCCGGTCATCTGCCGTTCCATCTCATCGGCCAGGGCCAGTAGCTCCTCCCGCAGGGCCATGGCCCGCTCCGTCAGCACCAGCACCTTGCTGCGCTTGTCCACCGGGTGGGGCGCACGCCGGACAAGCTCCTTGGCCTCCAGCTTATGCACCAGGCCCGTGACCGTCGGGTTGGTCATGGAGAACTTCGCCTCCAGATCCGTCTGCCGCACACTGCCCTCCGGCCGGTGATACAGCAGCATCAGGATCTTGAACTGGCTTCCCGTCAGGTCATAGGGCGTCAGCAGCTGGTTGGCGAGCTTGTCAAACACCAGCGACAACCGCTTCACCAGGATCGATATGCGCGCCTTGTCCATGTCTCCGCTCCCTTCACATTAAAATAGCTTCCTATGCATCATAACATAGGAAGCTATGGAATGCAAGCTCTGTTTCACCGGTCTGCACACGAAGCCCGGAGAGGCGCACAGCGTCAGCCGCCGCAGCATATAGGTAGCGAAACGCGCCTTACTTGCTGCGATCCACCAGCTGATCGGCCAGGGTGAGCAGGAAGTCCGTGTCCTTCCAGCCGGAGAGAGCCTCCTTGGCCCGGCGGGTGGCCTCTTCCACGGCCCGGGCGCAGCCATCCAGGCCCAGTACGTCCACATAGGTGATCTTGCCCTCTTCACGGTCGGAACCGATGGGTTTGCCAAAGACTGCCTCGTCACCGATGACATCCAGCATATCGTCCCGGATCTGGAAGGCCAGGCCCAGCTGGTCGGCGTATTCCACCGCCTGCTGCCGTTTTTCCCGGGACATACCGGCGGCCACGCAGCCCAGCTCCGCCGCGGCGGAGATCATCACGCCGGTCTTCAGACGGTACATCCCCCGCAGCTGCTCCTCCGTGTCGATGCCGCAGAGGGTATCCAGCACCTGCCCGGCCACCATGCCGTCGGCACCGCAGGCCCGGGCCAGCACCAGTGCCGCGTCCACCCGGCTGCTGTCCGTCAGCCCCGGGGCCTGGGCGATGAGGCGGAAGGCCTCCGGCTGCAGCGCATCACCCGCCAGCACCGCCAGGGTCTCGCCAAAGGCCTTGTGGGTGGTGGGCTTGCCCCGCCGCAGGTCGTCATCGTCCATGCAGGGCAGGTCGTCGTGGATCAGGGAATAGTTGTGCACCAGCTCCAGGGCGCAGGCATAGGGCAGGGCCAGTTGCCAGTCCAGCCCGCCCAGTCGGGCCAGCTCCAGCGTCAGCACCGGGCGGATGCGCTTGCCGCCGCCCAGGATACTGTAGCGCATGGCCTCCTGCAGGCGACCATAGGGTGCATCGGTGCTAAAAAGTCCCTCCAAATAGGCCTCAATGGCCTGCTGATAGGCGGCGTACCGCTTCTGATACTCCATACTCATTCCTCACTTACAAATTCTGTTTCCACCGGCGCGCCATCGGGGCCCTTCATCAGGCGCACCACCTTCTGCTCCGCCTTGTCCAGCTCCGTCCGGCAGGCGGCGGCCAGCTTGGTGCCCTCCTCGAACAGGGCCAGGGACTGGCTCAGCTGCGCGTCCCCCTTTTCCAGCAGGGAGACGATCTCCTCCAGCCGACTCATGTTCTCCTCAAAGCTCTTCTTTGCCATTATGCATCCTCCTTCTCCTCCACCCGGCAGTCCAGGCTCCCCTGGGCCAGGCGAAGCTGTATCCGTTCGCCGGTCTGTACCTGTTCCGTGCTGCGCAGGATCTCGCCGCTCTCCGTCCGGGCCATGGCATAACCCCGGCCCAGCACCTTCAGCGGGCTCAAGGCGTCCAGCTTGGAGGCAGCCGCAGCAAAGCGCCGCTCCTCCCGCTCCCAGTGGCTCCGGCACGCCGCCGTCAGCCGCTCCTGTTCATAGTCCAGCTGCAGCCGCCGGTCCTGAACAAAGGCCAGGGGATCCGTCAGCACCCGCTTGTCCGATAGCTGCTTCAGCTGCCTCCGGGCCTGCTCCAGCCGGTGCAGCACACTCTGGGCCATGCGGCTGTCGTCGCTGCGCAGGGTTCGCAGCAGCTCCGCCATGTCCGGCACAGCGATCTCCGCCGCGTTGCTGGGTGTGGAGGCCCGGCGGTCGGCCACATAGTCGGCAATGGTCACATCCGGCTCGTGGCCCACGGCGGAGATGACCGGGATCTCCGAGGCGTAGATGGCGCGGGCCACCCGCTCATCGTTGAAGGCCCACAGATCCTCCATGGAGCCGCCGCCCCGGCCGGTGATGAGCACATCGCCCAGCTGCCAGCGGTTGGCATAGCGGATGGCCCCCACGATTTCCGGCGGGGCCTCCACGCCCTGCACCCGCACCGGCAGCAGCAGCACCTTGGCGATGGGGTAGCGCCGCCGCAGGATGCGGATCATGTCGTGCACCGCCGCTCCGGCGCCGCTTGTGACGATGGCGATGCGCTGGGGATAGGGCGGCAGGGGCTTTTTATGGGCCGGATCGAACAGGCCCTCCCCCTGCAGCTTCTCCTTCAGCTGCTCAAAGGCCACATACAGGTCGCCCACCCCGTCCGGGGACAGCTGCGTGCAGTAGAGCTGGTACGCGCCGTCCCGGGGGAACACACTGATGCGGCCAAACACCACCGCCTGCATCCCGTTCTCTGGCCGGAAACGCAGCTTCATGGCGCTGCTCTTGAACATGACGCAGCGCAGGGCGCTCTGCCCGTCCTTCAGGGTGAAGTAGTGATGACCGGAGGGATAGATCTTATAGTTGGACAGCTCGCCCCGGATGTACAGGCCGGACAGCTCCGGCGCGCCGTCGATGAGCGTTTTGATGAGGCCGTTGACCTCCGACACAGCGTAAATATGCTGCTCCATGGCCGTGCCTCCCCCCTTTCGTATAGCATTCAGGCGGAGTATCTCACTCCGCCTGAAAAGATGAGACTGTCAAAAAAGCTTTAGCTTTTTTGACAACAGGCTTCGCTGCGTTCCGTGCCTCGGTTGGCCGCTAAAAGCGGCCAATTCGACACTCCACTCCGCGCAAAGAGTTTTTTTCGACGTACACGCCGCCGAAAAAAACAATTGCAGTGTATTTGCGGTCTGCGGGCCGCAAACTCTGCGAGGCTTTTCTTGATAAGCTGAACATTCAGGCGGAGTATCTCACTCCGCCTGAAAAGATGTCAGTCCTTGATTTCTTCCCGCAGGAAGCTGCCCAGAATGCCGTTGATGAAGCGCACCACCTCCGGGCTCTCATAGCCCTTGGCGATCTGCACCGCCTCGCTGATGGCCACATTGTGGGGGATATCGGGCATATACAGCAGCTCGTACATGGCCACCCGCATGATGGCCGAGGCCACCAGGGAGATGCGCTCGAAGCGCCAACCCTTGGCATAGCGCTCAATGTAGGTGTCCAGCTCCGCCGCGTGCTCCGCCACGCCAGACACCAGGCGGCGGATATAGCGCTCCTGCTTCTCGTTGGGGGTGTCGTCATACAGGCCACATTCCTCCGCCCGGGCCGCAAAGCTCTCTTGGGAGAGCTGCTGATCCAAAAAGGCCCCGATGGGCAGATCGGTAAAGCTCAGCTCATACGCCAGATGTGTGGCGATCTCTCGTGCCGTGTTCCGCGTCATAATCCTGTACCCTTTTTCTCTTTCCCGATTTCTGCAGCTCAGTCAAAGCTGATGCCGCCCACATACACGTTCACTGCGCCCACCTGGAAGCCGGTCATGCCCTCCAGGGCCGCGTAAACGCCGCTCTGCACCTTCTTGGCTACCTCGGCCACCTCGCAGCCGTAGCGCAGCAGAATGGACAGGCTCACCACGATGCTCTCGCCGTCCATCTCCACCCGCACGCCCTTGGCGGTCATCTTCTTGCCGCTGACGTAATCGGATACGTTGGCGTTCATCAGGCCGCCCACGCCGTCTACCTCCAGCGCGGCGGAGGTGGCGATGGAGGCCACCACGTCTTCGGAGATCTGGATGGTACCCATGCTCTCCTGATGGGTCATATATTCTTTATTCTCAGCCATAGCTTATAGACTCCTCATCCGTATTCAATAATATACCATTGTAAGAGTAGTATAGCATCCTTCGTTGCAAATTACAACCATGAATTTACATCGTCCGACGGCTCAGCCCACCAGCACGAAGCACATCCGCACGGGGTTGTGGTCGGAGCAGGTAAAGCCCGTGTCGATGACGGAGGACTCGGTAACGGTGACGTTGTCCGATACCAGAAAACCGTCCACCGTCAGCACATACTGGCCCGGGTGATAGGGGCCGTCGGCATTGCGGCAGCTGGGCACGGGAGCCGTCTCATCCAGCGGCGCGATCAGCTGCACGGAAAAGCCGTCCAGCGTGCCAACCGGGATGGGCTGAGCCCAGGAGTATTCCTTGTCCGCCGCGCCGAAATAGGCGGCAGAATCCCCCAGCAGATCCTTGTTGAAGTCGCCGCCAGCCACGCACCAGTTCCCGGCCTCATACTCCCGCTGCATATCCTCCAGCAGCAGCTCCAGCTGCTGCGTGGCGATGCTCCCGTCGGAGGTGTAGGCCGACAGGTGCAGGTTGTACAGCACCAGCTCCCCGCCACCGGCCACCGGAAGGCGCTGCACACTGTAGCAGCGATCCAGATCTACCAGCTTCATCAGGCTCTCCTCGATGGGCAGTTCCACCCGCCGGGCACTCTGCACCGTCAGCGCCGACAAGGTCATCAGTCCGGACACCGACGAGCCGTGGGGCTGCGCCAGGGGGTACATCAGGAAGGGCGAGTCATAGTTCTGGGCCCAGGTGACATCGTAGGCCCCCAGCCAGGTTCGCAGCAGCTCCGCCTCATCCACCTGATAGCTGCGGGTGGAGCCGCGATCCACCTCCTGCAGCAGATAGATATCCGCCTGCTGCTGAGCCAGCAGCTCCCCGATGCTGTGCAGATTGGCCTGCAGCCGCTCCTCCGACCAGGCCCAGGACTCCGTGCCGCCGTCCATGAAGAAGCCGTAGTCCGACTCGTAGGCGCCAAAGCCGATGTTATAGGAGACCAGGCTGTATACCTGCCCCGTCTGCGCCGGGACGGCGGAGGCCCCGGCCTCCACGGCCAGCTCCCCGTCTCCCAGGCGATGATAATCGATGAGCACATAGGCCACATAGGCCACCACCAGCACCAGCAGCAGCGACAGCACCAGCAGCAAAATCTTCACAGGTTTCTTCACGGAATAAGCCTCCTTGTTTACAAAACAAATCGTTTCTATTATAATGGATAAAAACCGATTTGGAAAGAGGGTTTTTTCCATGAAACGCTTTGTTATCCGCTTCAATTCCCCGGTGGTGCTGGGCTTTGCGCTGCTGAGCCTCCTGGCCCTGGTGCTGGACGGCGTCACCGGCGGCGCCAGCACGGCGCGGGTCTTCTGCGTCTATCACTCCTCCCTGGCTGATCCCCTGACCTATCTGCGCCTGTTCACCCATGTACTGGGCCACTCCGGCTACAGCCACTATATGGGCAATATGCTGCTGCTTCTGCTGGTGGGGCCGGGGCTGGAGGAGAAGTACGGCAGCCGCAATCTGCTGCTGACCATCGTCATCACCGCCCTGGTCACGGGTCTGGTGCACTTTCTCTTCTTCCCGTCCACGGCCCTGCTGGGGGCCAGCGGCGTGGTGTTCATGATGATCGTCCTATCCTCCTTCACGGAGATGAAAAAGGGCGGCATCCCCCTGACCATGCTGCTGGTGGTGGCGCTGTATCTGGGCAGCGAGATCAGCGACGGCCTGAGTCGGCAGGACAATGTCTCCCAGCTGACCCACATCGTCGGCGGTGTCTGCGGCATTTTCTTCGGCTTCGGCTTGGCCCGGGCCAAAAGACGCTGAATCCGTGTTTTGTTGCAAATTTGTCGCCCGTCCTTCCGGACGGGCGACTCGGTTTTTCGTTCAGCCCTCAGTGATTGGCGCAATAGCTGCGGGTGCTGGCATAATCCTTGGGCATCTCGATGGTGCTGGGCGGGAAAAACTCCGCCACCGGGAAGGCCACGCTGCGGAACAGACCGCAGGGATCCTCCTGGTCGCCGCAGCTGCACTCCGCCTGGGGGATGCAGTAGTCATACACCGGGATCAGCAGTTGGGTGTCCCGCTCCAGCCGCACCAGGGTGAACTGGCCCAGGGTGACATAGTAGCGGCGCTGGCCGGTGCCGTCAAACACCAGCTCCTGGCCAAAGCTCCGGGCGATGAAGGCAGGGATCTCCGTCAGGCCGCACTCGCAGCTACCGGGGCGGCAGCCGTCCTCCACCCGGGTATCCAGCACGATGGGATCCACCGCCTCCACCACGGCGGTGGGCAAGTTGGTGCGCATCCGGCCGGGGATATCCAACTCGTCGAGCACCGTGTCGGAGGAGAATATCTTGGCGCTGCCCTCGCTGCCAAAGAGGATGCAGCGCTTGTCAAACACGCACAGGCCCTCCGCCTCGGCGCAGCGGGGTGTCCCGGTGCCTACCTGCAGCGTCACCCGATAGAAGAAGCGCATATCGATGGAGTAAAAGCCCCGGTTGAAGGTCACCGGCTCCACATCGGTATAGACATACAGCAGCTCCGCCGTGCCGCCGCGCACCATCTGGCAGGCGGACAGCACCTCCTGGGCCGTCACCGTGGGGTAAAAGCGCAGATCCTCCACACAGTCCTTGTCGCGGCAGGAGTCGAAGATCTTCCGTGTATGGATGCATACGGCCTCCCGCACGCTGCTCAGATCGCAGACCGGGCCCGGCATTCCGTTTTCAGCCATGAAAATGTACCTCCCATTGAAGTAAGTAGCAAAGGAGCAGCCGCCCCTTCACTCCAGTGTATGGCCCGCCGCGGCCCGGTGTGCGGCAAAAAGGGCTGTACAAAACGCGGTTTTTCCGGTATAATGAACTATTATCAGAAAGCGAGGTGCTGATATGGCCGCCGGATTCATTCACGATAAGCTGGAGATCAAGTTTCTCATCCTCTATATCGCCGCAAGGGTGTCGGAGCCTCTGCCCCCGGAGGGTATGCAGGAGCTGACCATGTGCGAAGACGGCTTTGACTACTTCTCCTATGCCGAGTGCCTCAGCGAACTGGTGCAGACGGAGCACCTGCGCCTGACGGAGGAGGGGCTCTACGCCATCACCCCCAAGGGCCTGAAAAACAGCGAGATCTGCGAGTCCAGCCTCCCCTTCTCCGTGCGTCAGCGGGCCGAAAAAAACGTGGCCGACTACAACCGTATGCTGCTGCGGAAGAACCAGGTGCAGAGCTGGGTGCGGGCCAAGGACAACGGCGCGTGGCTGGTGGAGCTGCTGCTGCAGGATGATGTGGACAGCGTGTTGCGCCTGGAGCTGACCACGGCCACCCAGGAGCTGGCCCAGGAGCTGGCCCGGCGCTTCAAGCGGGATCCCGAGGGGCTCTATACCCGCCTGCTCTCTGCCCTGTATCCGCCGGAGCAGCCCTGATCGTTTGCAGCTTTTTTCTCACAATACAACAAACCGGCCTGTGGTCCGTGACCACAGGCCGGTTTGTTGTATTGTCGCTTGTCAGCCCATTACTTGGCGGCAGCGGCCTTCTTGTTGCGGGACAGAGCGCAGATGCCCTCCACCACCAGCACGATGGCCAGCACCACCAGCAGCACGGCGATGATGCCGCGGATGTAGAACCATACCACGCCCTCGCCGCCGGCGATGATCCCGGCGATCTGGGACTTGATGGTGAAGCCCAGGGAGGTCAGGGTGACCAGCAGCATGAAGATCATGGGGATGTAGAACATCTTGTTGTTGCGGCCGATCTTACCCAGCCAGCAGCACACGGCCAGCAGACCCAGTGCGGCCAGCAGCTGATTGGCAGCGCCGAACAGAGCCCAGATCTTGGCGTAGCCGGTCATACCCAGGGCCACGCCGGCCACCACGGTGATGGCAGTGGCCACATAGGGATTGGTGATGGCCTTCTTCCAGCCGGTGAGGCTGTCGCGGGACTGGCCGGGCTCCAGGAAGAACTCCTGGAACATATAGCGGGCCAGACGGGTCGCCGTATCCACGGAAGTCAGGCAGAAGGCGGACACCGCCAGGATCAGCATGGAGTACACCACGTTGTAGCAGCCGTCGCCGAACACGGCGGAGAACATGGAGGCAAGGCCCGTGGCAAACACCACGGTGGGCGTGGTGGTGGTGCCGTCGGCGTACTGAGCCCAGATGTAACCCACGGCGCACACGGAGATCAGCGCCAGCGCGCACTCGATGAGCATACCGCCATAGGCAATGGGCTTGGCATCCTTCTCCTGATCCAGCTGCTTGGCGGTGGTACCAGAACCCACCAGGGAGTGGAAGCCGGATACGGCGCCACAGGCGATGGTGACGAACAGGGCCGGGAACAGATAGCCCAGGGAGGTGCCAGAGGGGGCCAGGCTGTCATAGAAGCCCGTAAAGGCAGGCATATCCACCGTGGGATGGCAGCCGATGATGCCCACCAACGCCAGGATCATCATGCCGTACAGCAGGAAGGAGCTCAGGTAGTCCCGGGGCTGCAGCAGGATCCATACGGGGGTCACGGAGGCCACGGCGATGTACAGGCCCACGATGATCATCCACACGGTATAGCTCAGGTAGATGGGATGCCAGTTCAGGCCGATGACCATGCACACGGCAATGCCGATGACGCCGATGATGGTGGAAATGCCCAGCGGGGCGTTGCGGCGATAGACGAAGAAGCCAAACAGGATGGCCAGCACGATGAACATGATGGAGATGATGGCGGTGGATGCGTTGGCGGCGGAAGCGGCCACGTCCAGCACGCCGTCCACATAGGTGGCCTTAAAGGTGTTGGCCACGATAGAAGCGAAGGCCGCCACCACCAGAATCAGGGTCAGGTAGGCGAAGATGATGAACAGCTTCTTGGCCTTGGTGCCGATGGCATCGCCGATGACCTCGCCCATGGACTCGCCCTTGTGGCGAATGGAGGCGAACAGCGCGCCGAAATCATGCACGCCGCCGAAGAAGATACCACCGATCAGCACCCACAGCATCACGGGCACCCAGCCAAACACGGCGGCCTGGATGGGGCCATTGATGGGGCCGGCGCCGGCGATGGAGGAAAAGTGGTGACCCATCAGCACGGGAGCCTTGGCCGGGCAGTAGTCCTGTCCGTCCTCCAGCTCATGGGCAGGGGTAACGTTCTTGTTGTCCACGCCCCACTTCTTGGCAAGCCAGCCGCCGTAGAAAATATATCCCACGACCAGCACGGCAATGCCAACGATCAGGAAAATAGCAGCATTCATAAACTCCTCTCCTTTCGAAACAGTTTTCTCTTTTGCTTATGAAACAGGGCTCTTTCGAGCACCTGTGCTGCACTGTGTCCGCTGCGGTTGGTGCTGACGGTCTCCTCCGGCAGCACGGCCACCGCCGTGTGAAAATCCATCCAGCCCCAATAGGACAGCTTGAAGCTCTCATAGCGCCTGCAGCGCTTCAGGGCCCGCAGGGCCTCCCCGTCGCAGGAGTCGCACACAAAGATGGCGGAGATGTAGGTGTACATATGCTCCGGCCCGGGCTGGATCCGCGCCCGCCCCTGCTCATAGGCCAGCTGTTCGCAAGTCTCATACAGTTCCTTTGTCAGCCGGGGCACGCTGAACAGATACACATATTCAAAGCTGTTGGCCTCCCAGAGTTTAGCCTTCTTGCTCAGCACATACTTGGAGCTGTTGGCGTAAAAGTCCATCCGCACCGCCAGCGGGGCTTCCTCCTCGCCGCATCTGTGGATATCAAAGCTGCCGCCGTATACCTGACACAGCTTTTCCACTGCTTCCTCCCGTGTCATCTGCCCCGCCTCCTCTCGTCTTAGCGAAATCTTTATATCGTGTCTGTACTTTTGCCGTTTTAAGCAGCAATAGTTTCTTCTGTAAAAATACGTTTTTTCTTTTTCGAACGTTATTGTGTCCTTTATTTTCCGCATTTATAATGATACTCCCCCTTTCCTTTTCTGACAAGCGTAATTATTCACAATTTTTGTATGTTAAGATTTTGTAAATTTCTCCGCTTTTTCCGCTAAGATTCCTGTCGAGAAAAAAGGTGTGTGGTTCCGCCCGGAACCACACACCTTTACTTTAATTTCGTCCAGAGAACTCCGTATTACTGCTCCATGGGAATGTTGTACATACCCATGATCTGCTCCATCCGCTTGCGCTGCACCGGCGACATCCGCTCCCGATACTGCATATACAGCTCCTTCGCCTTCCGGGGATTGCCCTGGATGGCATGGCGCTTGATGATCCGCTCCAGGCTCTCGCCGGCCACCGAGCTGAGCACCTGGCCCTTGCTGCTCTTGCCGCTCTTGCTGCCGCTGCTGCCGGAGGAGGCCAGCTTCTGCTGGGCCAGGGCATGGCTCTGCTCCTGCTTGAGGCGGTCGGCGTAGTATTTCAGCAGCGCCAGATAGTTGCTGTAGTCCTGCTTCTGCAGCGCGTCGTAGCGATCCCGGGCCTCCTGCGTGGCGTTCTGCCAGTCCAGCACCCGGTCGCGCCACTGCTCATAGGCGTTCTCATCCTGCCCCTGGAGCAGCTGGTACTGCTCCAGCATCGCCTGGCCCTGCTGGTTATAGCGCTGCCGATGGCTCTCCTCCAGCTGGGGCAGCAGCTGCATCAGCTCCTGCATATAGCGGTCATACTCTTGCTGCGCCGTCTGCTGGGCGTAGGAGGAGCCGAAGCCGCCGGTGAGACCCGCCGCCTGGCCCATGACGTCCTCCATGGCCGCCTGACCCTGACGCTGATAGAGGCCACTGTAGTACTGGAAGCTCTGGTCTCTGGTGGGATCGTAGGAGAAGGGCTGCCGCTCCTGCAGCTGCTGCCACAGCTCCGCCAGCTGCTGGGCATAAGGAGACTCGTAATCGCCGGGCTTCTGCCCTGCCAGCTCCTCCCAGGCCCGTTTGGCCTCCTCCGTCTCCTGGGAGGGGTCATAGCCCTTCTCCAGCTCTGTCAGCTGCTCCTGTGCACCCTGGGGCTCCGCCACCCCGCCGGCCTGCAGGCGGCTCCATGTGGCCTCACCCGCCACACCGTCCACCGTCAGTCCCTTCCGGTTCTGGTAGTCCATCAGCGCCGCTCTGGTCTTCTCTCCAAAGCCGCCGTCCACCGCCAGGCCGTAGCCCTCCCGGTTCAGTGCCTTCTGCAGCTCCCGCACCACCGGGCCGCGGGAGCCATAGCGCACCGTGCTGTATGTAGATGCCATCTCTTTCATCCTTTCTCCTCACGCCGTTCTGCGCCACATATACACGGCCAGATACGGCGGCATATTCTCGTGCTCCTGTCCCCAGTTCGCCGCGGCGGTCCACATACCGTAGCCTGCCCCGGACTGGCCGCTGGTGGAGGTCTCCACCGCCTCCGTCCCCTGAACGGACTGCCACGCGCTTGCGGGCAGCTGCGCCGCCGTCAGTGCCACGGCTGCCGCGCCGCCGGTCTCCCCCGCCGCATGGCTGTCGCCTGCTGCCAGCAGAAACACGTCCTCTATGGCCTCCCAGCTGCCACCGAACAGCTCCGCCGGGCTGGTCGCCGCCGTGGACAGGTATATGCTGCCCACGGGCCACAGCACGTCCCGCAGGCGCTTCCCCCGCAGCCACAGCTCCCACTCCGGCGCGATCTCCACCGCCTGCTCATGCTCGGCGTATTTGCCCAGTCCCACGGCCGTTCCCCCGGCCGCCAGATGCAACGCCACCGCCGCCGTCGGGATGTCGTAGCACATCGTCCGCTCCGCGCCCAGCGCGTCCATGGCCGACAGCTCCAGCTCATACGAGCCGGTCTTCAGCACCCCCAGGATCACCTGCTCCTGCCCGCCTGTGAGCGCCGTATAGCCACCGAAGCTGCCGTCTCTGGGCCGCAGGCGATAGCGCAGCGTCACGCTGTTGTGTCCGCCCACCGCCGCGCAGCTACCTCGGCACAGCACCTTCAGGCAGTCGCCGTCCTCCCGCAACACGCCCTCTGCATTGCAGCGGCCAAAGAGCTGCGCGGAAAGTCCCGGGCCGCTGTAGGGCAGCACCTCCACCGGCGTCGCCTCCGCCGTGACCCGCCGTCCCCGGGAGTCTGTCACCTCCGCCCGGACGGTCAGCGTGCCCGCCTGCTCCAGCAGCGCCGAGGTACCCGTCAGGCCCGCCATCTTCTGGCCGCCCAGCTGTACTTGGCAGCTGTTGATGCTGCTGCCATAGGCCCCGGCGGCCACCACCTGATAACGCAGCCGGCTGTGTCCCATCAGGCACACGCCCCAGCCCGCCGGCACCTCGTCGTCGTTCACCACCGTCACGCTCAGCTGCGCCGTGGGCCGCAGCGTCTCCGGCACATACAGCCGCAGTGCGCAGCTGCTGCGCCCCAGTTCCGTCTCGCCGTCGTAGCTGATGGCTGTCAGCGTTCCCTGGCCTGTCACGGCATCCGGCAGCTGCGCCGCCAGCTCCAGCGGCGGCGTCCAACAGATGCGCTCCTGCTCCGTCTTTTCGCACACCACGCCGGAGGCACTCCCTATCTGATAGCGCAGCTCGTGCTTGAGCCCTGCCTCCCGCTCCCGGGCCCACAGCACGCCCTCCTGCCCCAGCGTCAGCTCCGGGCAGCTCAGCTGTGCGGCCCGGAGGATCGTAGGCAGCGTCACCGTCTGCTGCAATGTCAGACTCCCCGGTGTCCACTGTGAGTCAAAGCCGCTGTACCACGCCGCCTTCAGCGTCACGCTTCCGCTTCCGTCCGTCTCATGCACCACGGTGCAGCTGCTCGTGCCCAGCTGATACCAGCCCTTGCTCTCATAGCGATAGGGATGCCACACGCTGCTGCCCTGCAGCTCATAGCGGCAGCCCTGCGCTGCCTGGTTATACGACAACCCCGTCCCGTCGTAGATATACAGTGCCAGGCTCAGAACGCTCCGGTTCTCCTCCCGATCCTGGCTGATATCATAGTCCAGCCGCAGCCGCCAGCCCGTGGCCGATACCGACCCGCAAATGCTTGCCATCTCAGCCTCCATTCCACCGGAAGGCCAGTCCCGTGGCACTGTCCAGCTGCCAGCGCCCCAGGGTCACACCCTCCAGCACGGTGATATTGGTGATGTACAGCCGGTTGTTGGACACGTAGGCCACCTCGTTGGCATCCTGCCAGAAGGACAGCCGCTGGGCGGTGAAGGTAGCCCGGAAGTTGTTCTGCTCCACCACCCGTTCGCCGTCCACCTCCGTCACCGTCAGTCCCTGACCCACCGCCACGCCATACACCGGCACCGCGTCCTCATAGCCCACGATACCCGTACGGATATAGCCCTCCGTTTCCGTCCTGTACTGGGAAAAGGCCGCCGATACCGCCTCCGTGTTGGCCGCCAGATCGCCACAGAAGCTGTAATACTGGGTCAGTGCCTCCGGATTTGCCTCCAGATAGGCGCTCAGCCGCTGTACATAGCTGCCAAAGTCCGATACCGCCACATATTCCCCCTCCAGCCGGGCCGTCAGCTGATCCATCTGCTTTTGCACCAGCCGCGCCGTCTTCACGATCAGTGAGCGCAGGGTCTGCACCTCCCTGGCAGTGCTCTCTCCGCCGCTGCGCTCCGTCACTCTCTCCGACGCCGTTCCGCCGCCTCCCGGCAGCTGCTCCAGAGCCAGGTTCAGCTGCTGCGCCATCTGAAAGAGGTAGGCGTATTGCTGCATGGCCATCTGCTGGGGACTCCCGGTCGGTGCCGGTGGCATGGACAGATTCATGTCTCGTCACTTCCCTTCACGTACACCGTCGACAGGCTGTACAGCGTACAGCCGCCCTCGCCCTCCAGCCGCAGCCGCAGCTGATGGCAGCGCCTGGGCCGCAGCTGCATGGTACAGGCCCTCAGTCGTCCCGTGCCGCTCAGCTGCCCCGCAGGCTGCCAGCTGTGCCCCTGGTCATAGCTCAGCTTCGCCCACACCACGCTGCCCGCCTCCGGCAGCAGCCGCAGGCTCAACCGCTGTAAATAGCGGCTCTCCGCCTCGTCCAATCCCATCTCTCCGGTCTCCGCCAGCCAGTGCACGCGCTCCTCGCCGCCGCCGTCCAGCTCCAGCAGCTGCCCCGCCGCCGTCAGGCAGTATAGCGCCCCGCCCCACCGGGCAAAGCCCACGGCGCCCACACCGTTTTCCCGGTACCAGAGGCCCTGTCTGGTGTCCAGCACCAGCAGACTCTCCTGTCCCGCCTCATCCCGGACGGACAGGTAGTAGCAGCCGTCCCGCTGTCCCGCCACGGCGTTCTGATAGCGCTCCGGCCCCAGGGCCTGCGACACGTTCACCGGCAGGCTCCCGTCAAAGACGCACACACCCTCCGGCGCGTGGTAATAGAGCTTCCCATCCACCACCTGGGCACTGGCTGCACTGCCCGCCCGGATGCCGCTGCAGCGCAGCGTCACGATCTGATGCGCCCCCGCCGCGCTGGGATATACCCGCTCTATACAGTCCTCCTTAAAGAACAGCGGGCTGCCCAGATAGTCCACCGCCCCCGTAAAGGCCCCGTCGGAGCCCCGGGAGGCGGCATAGCTGTCGGTGGAGAGTCCAGCAAAGCACATCCAGTTCTTGAAATCTCCCAGCTTGCTGGCATAGATCTCATTCACCGCCTGCCCATCCACCATGCCATACTTGCAGCCCCACAGCCGGTTGCCGCTCTCGATCACATAGTCCATCTCCGGCACCGTCCGCTGCACCGTCACCTTCTCCGTCTGCTCGGACAGACTCCGGGGCACGGCCTTCACCACCAGCTGCTCCTCCGTCGCCGCCTGCAGCACAAAGCGCCCGTTCAGCGCCTCCTCCCGACACCCGCTGATGCACACGCCGTCACCCGCGGCAAAGCCGATACCCAACCCCGCCGCCCGGATACCCACGCACACATCGTCCAGCGCCATCCAGCCCTCCTGGCCATACTGCCACAGACGGCACGGTTCGCTGCCCGTATCCAGCCACAGCGCCCCGTTCTCCGGAACCTCCGGTGCCGTCTCCGCCGCCAGATAGCCGCTGTAGGCGCTGCCATCCGCCCGGCACAGGGAGAAGCTCACCTGCCCCTCCGTCTCCCGCCGGTTCTCCAGACTTCCAAAGTCCGTCAGATCCTGGGTGTTGATATACAGCTTGTCCGGCCAAATCACCAGCCACGCGCCCATGCCAATCAGCTGCTTGCGCCCCTCTGTCAGCACCAGCCCCGTGGCTGCACCGTTTACATACAGGCTGTGCCCGGCCGCCCAGATCAGCGCGTCCTTGGCGCAGAGTCCGCCGGGCTCGGCCACCGTGGCCGCCAGACGCCGCCCCTTTCGCACCTCCAGCGTGGGATAGCCGCCGGGAAACAGATTCTCCATCTCCCGGAAGCTCCCCTCCGCCCCTCTGGGCCGGCGATCCAGCCCCAGAAAGCGGCTCACGCTGACCCGGCTCTGCCGGCTGTTTTTCAGTTTCGGAAAGTACATCCCTTCCCCCTCTCTCAGCACAGGCGCAGCGTCTGCACCTGCTGCCTGGGCCGGTGTGTCCGGCACCAGTAGTCCCGCAGGGTCATCAGCCCGTTGTTCCACAGGCTCATGGCATTGCTGCAGCGCTCCGTCTCCGCGTTGGCGTAGTGGATCTGCGCCTCCACATAGTGGCGGTACAGCCCGTGATAGGGCTCTGGGGCCAGCAGCAGCGTCTCATCCATCAGCCGCCCGGGCAGTGCCACCTCCTCACCGCCTTCGTGTGCCCGGAGCACCTCCTCCGCCACATAGCCCTCCGCCTGCCGCAGCCAGCCGCGCTTCTGCTCCTGGGGATAGCTGTTGGGCAGCAGCTCGTCCACCTCGGCCAGTACCTGGCCCACCGTTACCTGCCCCATATGCCTGCCTCCTCTCAGTTGGACATCCGATCCATGTAGCGCCGCGCGTCGTTCGCCATCATCTCCGCGTTCTCCAGCACCTCCGCCACATAGTCCGGCACGGACACCTCCACGCCCTTCATGATCTTCCAGCTGCGCCCGTTGACGGACACGATCTGAAAGTTCTCCTCATTCTTTCTGCCTCTGTGCAGGAATACCACCTTGTTCATGAACCTCTCTCCTTTCCTGATCCCCGGGGGACGGGCCCTCGGCCCGTCCCCACAGCTTGTCCGCCTTGTCAGTTAGCCTTGTCCTCGCCGGAATAGGAGGAACCACACTCCAGACGCACGATGTACTCGTCATACAGAATGGCCGCAGCATGGATGCCCTTCCAGCCCACGCTGGAGCGCTGATCCAGGGGATCGGCGGTGCCGGAGGAGCCTCTGGGCTTCACGATGACCTCCGTACCCTCGCTCAGATCCACCACGCCATAGGCACCCTTGCCCAGAAACAGGCAACCATACACGGCGCAGCCCTCACTGCCGCCCTCGCCGGGATAGATCAGCGCGTTGTCCTCTGCGGTGACGGCGCTGTCCAGGGTCATGGAGCTGCCGCTGTTGCTCAGCACCTTCCGGCGCTGGCCGCCCAGCAGCACATAGCGGCCCTTCAGGCTGTCCGCCGCCACGGTACCGCCATCGAAGTTCACCGTAGTGGCGTTCGTCACCTTGCCATTCACCGTCAGGCTGCGGCTGTTGGAGGCCAGGTCATCGCCGCGGAAAATCTTGGCCTCCGTGGTCTCCACAAAGCGCACGCCGTGCAGCTCACCGATCTCGCCAGAGAACAGCTCCGTGGCGGCGGCATACTGATGAGCGGCGATCCACGCCTCATCCTGCCGCAGGTCAAAGGCCACGCTGGGGTGGAGGATACACACATACTTTCCCTCGAAGGTAGGCGCATTCATCTTCTTCAGCTGGGTCGCGGCCTTGGCCACCAGCTCACTGGTGAGCTTGCACTTGTCCGTCAGCTCATAGCGGTGCAGCACCGCCGTCTGGCTGCCGTCCTGGTTCAGCACCGGGGCATAGATCACCTGGCTGCCCTGCTGGATCTCGTTGCGGGTCACGGTGTCCAGGGTCAGGCCCATGTTGCTGCCGTGCCGGTCGGTGATCTCCAGCACCACGTCGTCAATGGCGGTCAGATCCAGCATATCCGACACGGTGGTGTAATCGCCGTACTGAGCCAGCTCCTTGGTGATGTAGCTGACGGAGATGCCGCTGCCGTCCGGGGTCACGCCCTCGGTCAGCGGGGTCAGCGCCTTGTCAAAGGAGCCGAACTTACGCCACTCCACCAGCTTGCCGCCGCCGGCGGGCAGGGGCTTGGTAGCGGCAAACTGGTTGTGCACCAGCTGGGGCTTGGCGTTCTCCAGCAGCTCCATGCCGTAATAGGTCTTCATCTCCGCGCTGAGGCCGCTGTGGCCCGTGGTCTGGGTGTTGGCCTCCCCGGCAAACAGCTGCAGATCATACAGTTTCTCTCTCATAGCTTCCCATTCCTTTCTTTTTCCCGTTTTCCGACTTCTCAAAAGCTGATCCGTTCGCCCTCCAGCACCCGGCGGCGGATATCCGCCAGCTCCTGGCTGCTGAGCTTTCCCGGATCCAGACGGCTGACCGTGCCGCAGCCTCCCCCGTTCTCGGTTGGGCGGCGCCTGCCTCCGGCCACCACCTGGGCCGCCTGCTGCGCGGCCTGTCTGGCCGCATAGGCCATGGCCCCGGCAGCCAGCTCCCGGCGGTGCACCATCTCATAGGCCTCCCCGGCCTCCACACCGGCCCGGATGAGCTGCGCAAAGGCCGGATCTGCCAGCTCCTCCCGTCCCCGAAAGCCCGGGTATCGCTGTCTCAGCTGCTCCTCCTGCCTCTCCAGCCGCGCCAGCGCCTCCGTCTGCCGCTGCTGACGCAAAAGCGCCTCCTGCCGCAGCCGCTGGTTCTCCTGCCGCAGGCCTCTCAGCCGCCCGTCCAGAATCTTTTGCACCCGTGCGTCGAAGTCCGTCTTGTAGCGTCCCCGGATCAGCTCCTCAAAGTTCTCCTGCTGCTCCCCGGCGTCGGGAGCCTCTCCGCCCGTCTGTGTGACCTCCTCCGGCTGCGCAAACCATTGGAGCCATTCCCGCTGTTCCATCCGTCTCTCCTTCCCGTGGTAGGCCACGACCCTCTATGCTCACGCCTCCAGGCGCACGCACGCCGGATACTGCCCCGCCAGCTGCTCCAATCCGCAGCGGATCAGCCGCCACTGCTCAGGGCCGTCCTCCTCCGCCGCCACGGTCACATAGCCGGGCCTCATCACCAGCTCCTTCAGCTGCCCCTGCTCCCGCAGGGCCCCGATCAGAGCAAACACCAGCGCCGACGCGGCGGCACACACGATGTCCTGCCCCTTGGGGGCATAGTCCGCATGGCCCAGCAGCGTCAGCCGCCTCTCACCGAATATCACCCGTATCATCTGGGTCTCACCGCCTCCTGCGTCTGCTGCCTCATCCGCTCCATCTGGTTTCTCCGGGGCTCCTCCACCTTCCGCGGTGTCGCCGCCGCAGGTGCCGCCGTCTGCCGCCCCTGCAAAATGCCGCTGATCAGCTGTTCCTTGTTCTTGAACTCCATCAGCTCCAGGCAGCGCAGGGCCTGATCCGCCAGATCCGCCCGGAAAAAGCCCATCTGAAACAGCTGCAGCGCCAGCTGGTTGTACTCCATGGTCTTGTAGGGGTTCTCCTCCTGGGCCGACACCTCCAGGTCAAACTCCGGCACCCGGTAGCCGCCGGGCAACTCCTGGGGCTGCAGGCCGCTGCTGTCATAGCTGACAAACTCCTCCCGCCCCAACTCCCCCAGCAGACGAAACTGCCTGGGCAGGCTGTAAAACTGCCGGATCAGCTCGATGCACAGTGTCACAATATCCGCAAAGGCCTCATAGCCGTCATCAATCATGTTCCGCGACAGCTTGCCGCCCGCCTCCTGCAGGGCCGCGATGGCCGTGGCCGCCGTCACGCCGGAGGCCGTACCGCCGTTGGCCACATCCCGGTTCCCGGCGGTCTCCTTCATCTCCGCGATCTTGCTCTGCAAAAAGGCCACATACACACTGTCCAGTCCCGCCGTCTGGATGGGCGCGATGGAGTCCGCCCCCAGATTGCCGTTGGTGTGCACAAAGGGCCGCGTCCAATCGGCGTATTCCCCCTCGTTCACCGCCCCGTCGCTGCGCACGAAAAAGCGCGGCGTGGCCGAGGCCAGCGTGTTCTTCAAAATCGCCTGGTTCATCAGGTCGATCTGCTTCTGAGGCGACTTGCACAGGTCAATATAGCCGAAGCCCGCCGGTGTCCCCTCCTCCGGGAACAGCACATCGAATACGAAGGGGTACTTCCCGTGGTCGTACCAGCCCCTCTCCCGCAGCTCCGGGTCGTTCTCTGTGGCATACAGCACCGTCTCCCCCACGAACTTGCAGTATTGCAGCACCTTCCGTCCCTCCTGCCTGGTGTGGTAGTACCAGTCCACCACCAGCACCTTCCCGGAGGTATCCACCGTGTCGTCGTAGAGATAGCGGCTCAGCGACCAGCCGCCCCGATCCGCCTTACCCTTCAGCTGTGGGTACTTCTCCTCCAGGGCCTCCCGATCCTGCAGCTCCGTGGAGAAGAAGTGGGCCGAGTCCTGTATGTCCGTCACGCCCGGTTCCCAAAACAGGTTCAGCAGATCCATCCGCCTGATGCTGATGTCCCCCAGTCCGTTGAGCTTCTCCCCGTCCCAGAACACGCCGTATACGGCGCAGCCGGATTTCAGCTTGTACCACCAGGCTCTGGAATAGGTGCGCTTGAACTGGTTCTTCTTCAGAATCACCGGCAAAATACGTGTCAGCTTCCTGGCCTCCAGCCGGTCGCCCGGCTCCCGGGGCAACACCGTGGGCTCTGGGTAGCAGTCCATGGCGTCCGCGTGCTTGGAGAGGATACAGTTCACCAGCCATCCGCTGGTGGGCTGCGGATCAGCGGGGTTGCCGCCCTCTCCGGCCTTTTCCATCTGCTGCCAGTGTCGCAGCTTCCAGAACTGCTCGTTGTCGATGATCCGCTGCTCCAGCTGCTTCTTGCCGTTGTGATAGCGGCGCAGGATGTCCGTGGCCCGGCGCAGCTCCTCCGGCCCCACTGCCGGCCGTCTGGCCTCCATGCTCTGTTCCATGACCTTCCTCCTTTTTTCTTGGCTGACTTCCGCCTCTCCCGCCCAAAAATTGTACGCGCTGTTGCCTTTTTCGGTGCAACAGCGCGAAAAATATATTTTTTTTAGTATGGCCTTTCCTTTGCCGCGTCACTTCGCCCAATACCCCCGCCCGCAAACAAAAAACCGCCTCGCCGCCTGTTTCAGGCAGCGAGGCGATTTTTAATTTAGCTTACACGATAAAATATTCAAAGGAAAAGGCTGCGCTCAGATCAGCACCGCCCGGTGGAAGACCTTCTTGCCCTTGCGGATGATGAGGCCGTCGCCGGTAAACTCCTGGCAGCCGAAGGATGCCTCGATGGAGTCGATCTTCTTGTCGTTCACGGTGACACCGCCCTGCTGCACCAGCCGGCGCGCCTCACCCTTGCTGGCGCACAGGCCGCAGCGCACCAGCAGATTCAGCACGTTGATCTCGCCGCCGCCCAGGTCGTCATTGGTCAGCTCCGTGGTGGGCATATCCTCCGCGTTGGCGCCGCCGCCGAACAGGGCCTTGGCCGCCTGACGGGCCTTGTCGGCCTCCTCCTGGCCGTGAACCAGCTTCGTCAGCTCATAGCCCAGGATGTCCTTGGCCTCGTTGAGCTTCGCACCCTCCCAGTCGGCCATCTCGTCGATCTGCTCCAGGGGCAGGAAGGTCAGCATCCGGATACACTTGATCACGTCCGCGTCGCCCACGTTGCGCCAGTACTGGTAAAACTCGAAGGGGCTGGTCTTGTTGGGGTCAAGCCACACGGCGTTGCCGGCGGTCTTGCCCATCTTGTTGCCCTGGGAGTCGGTCAGCAGGGTGATGGTCATGGCGTGGGCATCTTTGCCCAGCTTCCGGCGGATCAGCTCCGTGCCGCCCAGCATATTGCTCCACTGATCGTTGCCGCCGAACTGCATATTGCAGCCGTTGTGCTGGAACATGTAGTAGAAGTCGTAGCTCTGCATGATCATGTAGTTGAACTCCAGGAAGCTCAATCCTCGCTCCATGCGCTGCTTGTAGCAGTCCGCCCGCAGCATATTGTTCACGGAGAAGCAGGCGCCCACCTCCCGCAGCAGATCTACATAGTTCAGCTTCAGCAGCCAGTCGGCGTTGTTGAGCATGATGGCCTTGCCCTCACCGAAGTCGATGAAGCGCTCCATCTGCCGCTTGAAGCAGGCGGCGTTGTAGTCAATGTCCTCCTTGGTCAGCATCTTGCGCATATCCGTCCGGCCGGAGGGATCGCCTATCATGGTGGTGCCGCCGCCGATGAGGGCGATGGGCCGGTTGCCCGCCATCTGCAGCCGCTTCATCAGCGTCAGGGCCATGAAGTGCCCCGCCGTCAGGGAGTCCGCCGTGCAGTCAAAGCCGATGTAGAAGGTAGCCTTGCCGTTGTTGATCATCTCCCGGATCTCTTCCTCGTTGGTGACCTGCGCGATGAGCCCGCGGGCTACCAGTTCCTCATAAATTCCCATGTTCTTTCATTTCCTTTCCTGTTTTTGGTCTCAGGGGGCAAATAAAAAACACCCCCTGTCGTTGTTGACAGAGGGCGACACAAGGCCGCGGTACCACCTCAGCTTCGCCGCTGCCTCGCGGTCAGCGGCCTCATCGGGTGCAGACACACCCTATCGCTGTAACGGGCGAACCCGACGCATTCCTACTGGGCTCTGCAGGCCGTTTGGAAGGCAGCTCCGGGATGTATTCTCCTCCCGCCGCCTCTCCCCTTCTCACCGGCCAGGGGCTCTCTTTGCAGGCGTTTCGAGCGGATACTTCTTCCCTTCATCGCTGTTTCTTATGAAGTTACCCCGTATTATAGCGGGATTTTCTCCGCTTGTCAATGCTTTTTTCTCTTGCTTTTCCGGCATGATGCGTGTATCATAACAAAAAAACGAGAGGAGTCATGCTATGGACCTGACAGAAACCTGCCTGGAGAGCCGCGAGATCTACCGTGGCCGGGTGCTGCGCCTGCGGGTGGACACCGTATCCCTGCCCAACGGGCGCACCTCCCTGCGGGAGGTGGTGGAACACCCCGGCGGCGTGGCCATTCTGGCCCTGGACGATGAGGGCCGCGTCCCTCTGGTGACCCAGTACCGCTACGCCTTTTCCCGCACGCTGCTGGAGCTTCCCGCCGGCAAGCGGGAGCCCGGCGAGGAGCCCCTTCTCACCGCCCAGCGGGAGCTGCGGGAGGAGGTGGGGGCCACCGCCCGGGAGTGGACGCCCCTGGGCCAGCTGATCCCCTCTCCCGGCTGCTATGACGAGGTGCTGCACCTGTTCCTGGCCCGGGATCTGACCTTTGGCCGCCAGCAGCCCGACGAGGACGAGTTTCTCTCCGTCCAGCGCGTTCCCTTCGACCAGCTGCTGCAGCGCTGTCTGGACGGCAGTATCCAGGACGGCAAAACCGTCTCCGCCGTCCTGAAGGCCAAGCTCCTGCTGCAGCTCTAAGATCGAAAAAAAAACTATGGACAACCTCTATTAGTTGTGGTAATATGAGGAATTAATAAATCAGAACGTTCATCATCGCTGTGCCCCGCCCCGCGGCGGGAGAAAGGAGCATCCCGTTATGGCAGTCAAGGAAAGTTACGCCGGCAAGATCAACCGCAAGCTCAACAAGAAGCTCCATGTCATCGATGTGGCCGCAGGCCGTGTCCCGGCGGATCTGGTGCTGAAGAACGCCACCTATGTCAACGTATTCTCCAATGAGCTGTGCCACGGCGACATTGCCGTGGCGGAGGGGCTCATCGTGGGCATGGGCAGCTACCACGGCCGCGTGGAGGCGGACGTATCCGGCAAGCTGGTTCTCCCCGGTTTTATCGACGCGCATATCCACCTGGAGAGCTCCCTGGTCAGCCCCAAGGAATTCGCCAAGGCGGTGCTGCCCCACGGCACCACCACCGTCATCACCGACCCCCACG
>CAZUYE010000002.1:0-64973 GCA_964624925.1 uncultured Oscillospiraceae bacterium
CAGTCAGGCTGGCTTCGGGCTTGGCGTGCTTGTCGATGCCGTCGAAGCCGGAAACAGTCATGTGTCTGCGGGAAGGGGTGGTCGGCTTAAAAGTTTTAATGGACATTTTTCAACACTCCTTCCTTTCTTACACCATACCCTCGAACATTTCGATGGTCTTGGAATCAGCGGTGAGCTGGACATATGCCTTCTTCCAGCTCTTGCGGTGGCCGGGACGGCCAGCGCCCAGACGCTTGGCCTTGCCATCATAGTTGATGGTGTTGACCGCAGCGACCTTTACGCCAAAGATCTCCTCGATGGCGTTCTTGATCTCGATCTTACCGGCGGTGGGGGCAACCTCGAAGACGTACTTCTTGTCGGCAACGGCCTCCATAGAACGCTCGGTGATGATGGGACGGATGATGATGTCGTATACGTTAGCCATTATGCGAACACCTCCTCGATCACGTTGAGGGCGCCCTGATCCAGCACCAGGTACTTGGCCTTGAGAATGTCATAGACATTGATCAGGTTTGCCATGCTGGTCTCGACGCCGGGGATGTTGCGGGCGCTCTTGACGACGACCTCGTCCTTGGCGGGGGTGACCACCAGAGACTTGCCGTCAGCCTTGACGGCGGTCAGGAACGCGCGGAAGTCCTTGGTCTTGATGCTGTCCAGCTTGATGCTGTCAACGACGATGATCTCGCCGGCAGCGGCCTTGGCGGACAGGACGGACTTGAGAGCCAGTCTCTTGACCTTCTTGTTCAGAACGTAAGAGTAGCTGCGGGGCTTGGGGGCGAACACGATGCCGCCGTGGGTCCACTGAGGGGCGCGGGTGCTGCCCTGACGGGCGTGACCGGTACCCTTCTGGCGCCAGGGCTTCTTGCCGCCGCCGGAGACCTCTGCACGGGTCAGAGCGCTCTGAGTGCCCTGTCTGCAGTTGGCCAGGTGGTTCTTCACCACTTCGTGCACGACGGCCTGATTGGGCTCGATGCCAAAGATGCTGTCGCACAGTTCAACAGTGCCGACCTCAGCGCCGGCCATGTTCAACACTTTGATAGTAGACATTTCAAGCACTCCTTTCCTTACTTAGTACGGGCGGAAGCCTTCTGGGGATTACGGCCGGAAGCCTTCTGCGGGTTGTTGCTGATGCCGGACTCGACATTCTTGACACGGTGGGTCTTGACGGTGGTCTTGATGAGCACCAGGCCGCCCTTGGGGCCAGGCACCGCACCGCGGATGGCGATCAGGTTCAGCTCGGGATCGACCTTGACCACGTCCAGGTTCTGGATGGTAACCTGGTCGCAGCCCATCTGGCCGGCGCCGATCTTGCCCTTGAAGATGCGGGAAGGATCGGTGGTGGAGCCCATGGAACCAGCGTGACGATGGACGGGGCCGCCGCCGTGGCTCATGGGGGTGCGGCCGGCGCCGTGGCGCTTGATGACGCCCTGGTAGCCGTGACCCTTGGTGGTGCCGGTCACGTCCACGAAATCGCCGACCTTAAAGGTATCGGCCTTGATGATGTCGCCGGCGTTGAGCTCAGCGGCATTGTCCAGGTCGAACTCGCGCAGGTACTTCTTGGGGCCCACGCCGGCCTTGGCCAGGTGACCCACCTCGGGCTTGGTGAGCTTCCGCTCGGGAAGGTCCTCAAAACCCAGCTGAACGGCGCTGTAGCCGTCCTTTTCGGCAGTCTTCTTCTGCACGACCACGCAGGGGCCCGCCTCGATAACGGTGACGGGGATCACCTTGCCGTTTTCGTCGAAGATCTGAGACATGCCAACTTTCTTGCCGATGATTGCTTTCATGTATGATCCTCCTTAAAGGTTATTGGTCGACATAGGTTCAGTCCGCATTGGGATCGGACCGCTTGCTCTGCCGACGTAACCCCCATCCGCCTCACGCAAGTCAGCGGATGGCTGGGCAGCAAGCGAATTGCTTTTTGCCGGAACGCTCCGGCGGGGATTGGGAAGGGACGTCCCTTACAGCTTGATCTCGATCTCCACGCCGGCGGGCAGATCCAGGGCCATCAGGGCCTCGACGGTCTTGGGGGTGGAGTTGGTGATGTCGATCAGACGCTTGTGGGTGCGGCGCTCGAACTGCTCACGGCTGTCCTTATACTTGTGCGTCGCGCGCAGGATGGTGACGATCTCCTTCTTGGTGGGCAGAGGGATGGGGCCGGACACGGTGGCGCCGGTGCGCTTGGCGGTCTCGACGATCTTCTCTGCGCTCTGGTCGATGACCTGGTGGTCATAGGCCTTCAGACGAATGCGAATCATTTCTTTTGCCATTTGGTTTGCTCCTCCATTACTTCGTACGGTTTTGATTGCGTGACCAACTGCCGTACGGCGAGAAATTTCTTATACGCCGTTCCGTGCGTATCATTCCAGCTCACAAGAAACACCGGCGCTGAATCCGGCCGGTGTCCTTCTGGCGCAGCGATCTACGCTGACGTGCAGAATCTTCTCAGCCGCCCGATGATCGGACATACTCCCCGAAAGTTACCGGCTCGCGCCGCAATCTCCCGGTTCATCGCAGTGTAAGCGTCTCTGGGCGCATAATACCCCCACGCGCGTACCCATATATCATAATGGCTGAGGTCTGATTTGTCAAGTCCTTTTTTCTCTTTTTTGCCGAAATTTTTGAGAAATTTTCAGCGCTTTGCCGGGGCGGGTCAGCGCCCGGTCTGCGCTTGGGACAGGCCGGGCGCTATACCTTATTTAATAAGCAGCTGGATGGCGTACAGCACCAGGAAGTGGATGGGGTAGATGAGGTAATAGCCCCACTGGAAGAGTTTGCTCTTGCGGCCGCGCTGGCCGTTATACAGCAGCAGAATGGGGATGGCAGCCAGGACGGCGAAGCGCGTCCAGAGGGTGCCGTTGGTGCTGACCACGAAGAACAGCGCCACATGGATCAGCCAGCCGAACAGGAAGGCACCCCACTTCTTCACCGGCTGATCCCGGAAGGCGCCGAAGCCCACGATCCAGATCACGGCCACGAAGTTCCAGTTGCCAGGGTAGGCCAGGATGCAACACAGGCCCACCAGGGCCAGACGCCAGAACCAGTGGATGCTCTTGCGCTCCCAGATGCTCAGGGCCAGCAGGCCCAGGAACAGGCTCCACATCACGCTGGTATACTTCCAGAACTCCAGTATCGGGAAGCCGCAGGCCAAGGCGTGGGGCACATGGGAGATCAGCGCGCCCAGCAGCAGGCGGCCCATATAGCGCTTCAGGTCGTGGGTGTGGTGATAGCCCTCTGCGATGAAGTAGCACATGATGGGGGCGGTGAGCATACCGAAGCAGAACAACAGGTAGTAAGCCAGGCCCTCCGCGTGCATGAAGAAGATAGCGCTGTGCTGGCAGATCATGGCGATCACGGCCAGCAATTTCAGGCTGTTGGAGTTCAGCCCTTTGGTGTTTCCGATTGTTTTCATGTAATGTTCTCTCTTACTCTTTTTTTGCGTGGAATTTATAATGATTATATAGGTATGTCAGCATTTGTCAATATATAAGTTTTGGATGTTTGTCTGTTTTTAGGATGAAAACAGGGCGGAGACACACGCTCCGCCCTGTGAGGGTTACTTATTGCGCCGCCTTTTGGGCGAAGCTGTTGTCTACCAGGCGGTCAAAGTCCACCCACTGGTCACGGCTCAGCTCGCCGGCCTGGGTCATGACGGTTTCCAGACGCTCCAGGGACTCCTGCTCCATCACCGGCGTGCGGTTCCAGGCGTCGATCTCCCGGTGCCGGGCGCAGACGCGCTCCAGAACATCCAGCTCCGTATCCGGAAACTGGTCGCAGATGGCCTGGGCTACCTCGCGATCCGTGTGCTCCGCCATCCACTGCTGGGCCCGGGCGATGGCGTTGACAAAACGCTGTACCGTGTCGGGGTGGGCCTGCACATAACTGCGGTTGGCAAAATACGCCGTGTAGGGAATCTCGCCGCTCTCCTGGCCGATGGAGCAGAGGATATAGCCCTTGCCGGCCAGTTCCAGCTCCGTGGCCGTGGGCTCAAACAGGGTCACATAGTCCCCGTTGCCGCCGGTGAAGGCGCCGGCCATCATGTTGAACTGCACGGAGGTGTCCACCGTCACATCCTGCTGGGGCTCCAGGCCCTTCTGCCGCAGGACGTATTCCAGGGTCATCTCCGGCACGCCGCCGGCCCGGCCGCCGATGACGCTGCTGCCCCGCAGCTGCTCCCAAGAGAAGGGGCCCAGGGTGCGGCCCACCAGGAAGGAGCCGTCCCGCTTGGTCAGCTGGGCGAAGATCACCGGGTGATCCTCCTTGCCCTGGTTGTAGACATAGATGGCGGCCTCCGGCCCGGCCAGGCCAATATCCGCCTGGCCCGACACCACGGCGGTCATCACCTTGTCGGCACCGCCGCCGTTGCTCAGCTCTACCTCCAGGCCCTCCTGGCGGAAGAAACCCTGGCTCATGGCCACATACTGCGGCGCATAGAACACCGAGTGGGTCACCTCATTCAGCCGCACCCGCTCCGGCGCATCGGTACCGCTGCCACAGCCGGGCAGTAGCGCCAGGCACAGCAGGGCCATACAAATATAAATAACGATCCTCTGTCTCACGTCTGAATCCCCCAATCATGTTGCAATTTCTTCTCACACAGCAGCACCAGGCGGTACATCAGCACTGCCGCCACTGCCAGCAGCAGCACGCTGCACATCACCAGATCCATGTTGAACACCTGCGAACCATAGACGATCAGATAGCCCAGTCCGGCCCGGGACACCAGGAACTCGCCCATGATGACCCCCACCCAGGACAGGCCCACATTGACCTTCAGCGTGGCAAACAGCGTGGGGCAGCTGGCCGGAAACACCAGCAGCCACAGGATTTGCCAGCGACTGGCACCCAACGAGCGCATCAGCCGCAGCTTCTCCGTATCCGTTCCTAAAAAGCCCTGATACATATTTAATATAGTAACGATCAGGGAAATGGCCAAGGTCATCACGATGATGGCCCCCATGCCCGCCCCCATCCACACGATGAAGATGGGGCCCAGGGCCGTTTTGGGCAGGGCGTTGAGCACCACCAGATAGGGCGAGAGCACACGGGCCAGCCCCTCCCACCACCACATGGCCACGGCCACAGCGCAGCCTAGCAGCGTACCGGCCAGAAAGCCCAGCACCGTCTCCAGGCAGGAGATGCCGATGTGCTCCAGCAGCGCCCCGCCCTGGCACAGGGACAGAAAGCTGGCCAGCATCCGGCTGGGGCTGCTGATGACAAAGCCGTCCACCAGGCCCAGGGCAGTGGTCAGCTCCCAGAGGCCGAACAGGGCCAGCAGCAGGCCCAGCTGCCAGGCCCTTATCCGCCGCCGCTGCCGCTGCTGCTGTCGCAGCCACAGAGCCCGCCGGGCGGTGGGCCGATTATCCGTCATGCAGCTCCAGCTCCTTCCAAATGGTATTAAAATAGTTGTGAAACTGCGGGGTATCCTGCCGCTCCATGGGCGACAGGGCCCGCAGGGGCGCCAGGTCGTGCACTGCCTTCACCGTGGCCGGACGACGGCTCAGCACCACCACCCGGTCGGACATACGCAGCGCCTCGCCGATGTCGTGGGTCACCAGCAGGGCGGTTTTGCCCTCCTGCCGAATGATCCGGTGGATGTCCGCCGATACGGACAGCCGCGTCTGGAAGTCCAGGGCGGAGAATGGCTCATCCAGCAGCAGAATGGCCGGTTCCGCCGCCAGGGTGCGGATCAGGGCGCAGCGCTGCCGCATCCCGCCGGACAGCTGCCCGGGCTTTTTATCCCGAAAGCCCTCCAGGCCATAGCGCCGCAGCAGCTCCTCCACCCGCTGCCGGGCCTGGGGCGTGTTGCGCCCCTGCACGCTTAGCCCCAGGGTCACATTGTCCCAGATACTCCGCCAGGGGAACAGCTGATCCTGCTGCGGCATGAAGCCCACCCGGGACGAGGGCCCCGTCACCGGGCGGCCATCCACTTCCAGCTCTCCCCCACTCAGCCGCTCCAGGCCCGCCAGGGCCGACAGCAGCGTGGACTTACCGCAGCCGGAGGGGCCCACGATGCTGCAGAAGGCCCCCTCCTCCACATCCAGCGACACGTCCCGTAGGGCTTCCACCTCCCCGTCCGGGGCCTGATAGACAAAGGCGGCGTGCCGGAGATGTATCATCATGTCCGTGTCTTCCTCCTCTGCTTCGATTACCGGGCCACTGCCGGGCCCGGGTGGAGATCCTCTCTCCGTCACCATCCTATGCGCCACCCCCTGCGGCGCGTGCGCGCGTGTTAAATTACCATATTTTTTTCGGTTATTACCATTATTATATATCGAAACCGCTTGACAAGGACAAATGTTTATGGTAATCTTGGTTTGTGCGCAAAACCACTGCGTCCATTCCTTAAGGACGGAAGGAGCAATCCCCATGGAAGAATACTATCTCAATGACCCACTGAATCTGAAGGATCTGATCCAGGCTGTCACCGGCTTTCTGCATGACAAGAACCCGGACTCACAGCTGGACACTATGCTGGACTTTTTGAAGTGCCTGTTCCGGGACAATGTGATCGCCGGCTTCAGCGAAAAGGCCCCGAAGGATGTTGTGGTCGATATGCAGAAGCTCTTGAGCGGCACTCCCCTGCCCAAGAGCTACAATGCGTTTTTTGAGAGCCTGCAGAACGGACAGCTGGACGAGGCGCTGCGGGCCAATCTGCAGGCTGTGCTGAGCGCCATTGACAGCGCTTCCGGCAGCGCCGCCTTTTGGCGGAGTCTGCGGGGCAGCATCATCTTCCCCTTCTTTTCGCGGGAGGAGGCAGCGCAGCTGCGGGAGCTGATCGACGGGAAAGAATACGAGAGCTGCCTGCTGGAGCTGCTCAGGCACGGCTTTTTGAACTGGAAAGGCATCCCGGCCTTTTCCGCACGCCACGCCTACGAGGAGGCGCAAACCTACGACTTCGACAGCCCGCCCCGCTACAAGCTGCTGAAGCTGGCCGCCGACCTGGGCCACGAGCGGGCCGCCCAGGAATACGGCAACTATGCCCACCGGATGTACCATGACCGGCAGCAGGCCGACTATCTGGCCGATGCCTTCCGCTATACCCTGAAGGCCCTGCCCCTGCCCAGTGCCCTGTGGAACCTGGCCTATCAGCTGATGGGACAGGATCTCAGCCGCGAGCAGGTGGACGAGCTGCGCCGCACCATCAACCTGGACAAGAAGTTCAAGGGGCCGGAGTTTGAGACAGTTCTGCCAGAGCTGGACTATGTGCACTGCATGGCCGACACGGCAATGCAGCAGCGCTCCTATGAGCTGGCCTACCGCATCAGTTTCTACCTGGCCTACAGCGGCTTTGCCAAGGGCTTCAATTCCCTGTACGTTCTGCTGCGCATGGACAAGTACGGCTTTGAGCTGACGGATAAGGCTCCTTTTGCCGACAAGGCGGCGCTGGCCGACCACTATCTGGAGCAGTCCGCCGCCAACGGCTGCCTCTTTGCCATGCAAAACGCCGGGCTGGCCGACTGCAGGCGCCTGATGCAGCGCTACAGAGAGGGCACCGCCGTGGAGCCGCAGGAGCTGGCCTATACCCGGCAAATGCTGCAGACCGCCGCCTCCTATGGCATGGCCCGCAGCGCCGTGGCACTGGGTGAGCTGTATCTGGACGGCCCCGATCCGGATCCTGACCAGGCGCAGAAGTGGCTGGAGCTGGCCGTCAGCTACAACAGCCACAACGTCCGCGCTCTGTGCGGCCTGGGCCGCCTGGCCAACAGCTCGGAGAAAAAATTGCAGCGTTTCCAGCAGGCCATGCGTGCCGGCAGCGACGAGCAGGCCGGGGCCGCGGATCGGCAGCTGGCCGCCCACGCCGCGCTGCTCTATGCGGAGGAATGCAGCCGACAATACGCTCTCAGCAGCAATTTTGAGCTTTTGAAGGATGCAGACAAGTTTGTCCGCGCCTTCCGCTCCCAGATGAGTCCCGCGGATCAGAAGCTGGCCGCGCAGTATCTTCTCTCCAGCGAATCATGATGGTTGATAAGCAGGGCCGCCGGGAAACCGGCGGCCCTGGTATTTTCCGTAAAAAACAGCATATTTTCTGCATCGTCCTTGCTTTTTTTAACAGCAGCCGTTATAATAAACTTGTAAAGGTGTCTGTCCCGGCCCTCGGGGGCCGGGCGGGAACAGAAAACAAGAGAAAGTAGGTGGCGGCATGGAGCAATCTCCCCAGTATGTGATCGAAATGCTTCACATCACCAAGGAGTTCCCCGGCATCAAGGCCAACGACGACATCACCCTGCAGCTTCGCAAGGGCGAAATTCACGCCCTTTTGGGCGAGAACGGCGCCGGTAAATCCACGCTGATGTCCGTCCTCTTCGGCCTGTATCAGCCGGAGGAGGGCGAAATTCGCAAAAACGGAAAGACAGTTAAGATCAACGACCCCAACGACGCAACGGCTCTGGGCATCGGCATGGTGCACCAGCACTTCAAGCTGATTGAGGTGTTCACCGTTCTGGACAACATCATCCTGGGCGCGGAGAGCACCAAGCTGGGCTTTTTGCAGCGCAAGGAGGCCCGCCAGAAGGTGCAGGAGCTGTCTCAGCGCTATGGCCTGCGGGTGGATCTGGATGCCAAGGTGGAGGATATCACCGTTGGTATGCAGCAGCGCGTGGAGATCCTGAAGATGCTCTATCGCGACAACGAGATCCTCATCTTCGACGAGCCCACCGCCGTCCTGACCCCCCAGGAGATCGACGAGCTCATGGAGATCATGCGCAGCCTGACCAAGGAAGGTAAGTCCATCCTCTTCATCTCCCACAAGCTCAACGAGATCATGGCCGTGGCAGACCGGGTCACCGTTCTGCGCAAGGGCCGCTATGTGGGCACCGTCAACACCGCCGACACCAACAAGCAGGAGCTGTCCAACATGATGGTGGGCCGCCCCGTGCAGCTGGAGGTGACGAAGGAGCCCGCCAAGCCCGCAGAGCCCGTGCTGCGCATCCGGCACATGAGCGTGCCCTCCCACCAGGCCAAGAAGGACGCCGTCCACGACGTGAGCCTGGAGGTACGGGCCGGTGAGATCGTCTGCATCGCCGGTATCGATGGCAACGGCCAAACGGAGTTCGTCCACGGCCTGACCGGTCTGGATAGAATCAGCGCCGGTACCGTGGAGCTGTGCGGCCAGAACATCACCCACGCCTCCATCCGCCGCAAAGGTGAGCACATGAGCCACATCCCCGAGGATCGGCACAAGCACGGTCTGGTGCTGGACTTCACCCTGGAGCAGAACATGGTGCTGCAGCGCTATCTGGAACCCGACTTCCAGAGGGCCGGCTTCATCAAGTCGAAGGCCGTGCGCTCCTATGCCCAGCAGCTCATTGAGCAGTACGACGTGCGCAGTGGCCAGGGCCCCGTTACCGTCGCCCGCAGCATGTCCGGCGGCAACCAGCAGAAGGCCATCATCGCCCGCGAGGTGGACCGCGACAAGGAGCTCATCGTGGCGGTGCAGCCCACCCGCGGCCTGGACGTGGGCGCCATTGAGTATATCCACAGCCAGCTGGTGGCCGAGCGCGACCGCGGCAAGGCCGTGCTGCTGATCTCCCTGGAGCTGGACGAGGTCATGAGCCTGTCCGACCGCATCCTGGTGATGTATGAGGGCCAGATCGTGGGCCAGTTGAATCCGAAAACCACCACCGTGGCCGAGCTGGGCCTGTATATGTCCGGCGCCAAACGGGATCAGATGGGAGGCGAACAGGCATGAAAAAGCTCTATGAAAAGGACGGAACCAAGAAGATCCTCTCGTCCATTATCTCCATTCTGGCAGGTCTGCTGGTAGGCGGTATCGTCGTGCTGATCGTGGGCCTGTGCAGCAGCAAGATGGGCCTGTCCAGCGCCTGGGACGGTATCCGCATCATCTTTGCCGGTATCTTCAGCACCGGCCGCGACAATGTTGGCGCCCTGACCTGGGGCTTCAACCCCGTCAGCTGGGGCAATATGCTCTTCCGCGCCATGCCCCTTGTCATGACGGGCCTGTCTGTGGCTGTGGCCTTCAAGACGGGTCTGTTCAACATCGGCGCACCGGGCCAGTATCTGATGAGCACCCTGGCCACGCTGTACATCGCCCTGTCCATCCCCACCACCGAGGTTCCGGCCGGTGTGGTGTGGCTGCTGGCCTTCCTGGGCGGCATCCTGGCCGGTGGTATCTGGGGTGCGCTGCCCGGTCTGGCCAAGGCCCTGCTGAACATCAACGAGGTGCTGGCCTGTATCATGACCAACTGGATCGCGGCCAACCTGGTGACATGGCTATTTGACATAGGTAATCTGAAAAACGTCACCGAGGGCACCAAGTCCGCTTACATCTATAAGACCAGCGTCAACGGCGTGGCCACCCCCAAGATGGGTCTGGATCAAATCTTCCCGGGCTCTCAGGTCAACGGCGGTATCATCATCGCCGCCATCATTGCCATCTTGATGTACGTCATCATGAGCAAGACCACCCTGGGCTATGAGCTGAAGGCCTGCGGCGCCAACCGTCACGCCGCCCGCTACGCCGGTATCCGCGACAAGCGCAACATCGTGCTGTCCATGGCCATCGCCGGTGCGCTGGCCGGTGCGGGCGCTGCCCTGTACTATCTGTCCGGTAACACCGAGTTCTACTGGCAGACCTATCAGTCCCTGCCCGGCGAGGGCTTCAACGGCATCCCCGTGGCCCTGCTGGCGCTGAACAATCCCATCGCCGTCATCTTCACCGGCCTCTTCATGGCTATGCTGAAGATCGTCGGTCAGCAGCTGACCAACCTGACGGCCTATAACGAGTACATCACCGATGTGATCATCTCCGTGATCGTGTATCTGTCCGCCTTCTCCCTGGTGATCCGCATGATGCTGGGCGGGCGGAAGAAGAAGGCCCCCGCCGTTACGGCTCCCACCCCGGCGGAAACCACCCCCAACGAGACAGAAACGGAGCAAACGGAAGCAATTGAGCAAGAGGCGCAAGCCGAACAAGCGGAGCAAGCGAAAGGAGGCGAGCAGGCATGACGTTCTTGATCCAGCAAACCCTGATCTATGCGGTGCCTCTGATGATCGTGGCGCTGGCCGGTGTGTTCGCTGAGCGCAGCGGTATCGTCAACCTGGCTCTGGAAGGTATCATGATCTTCGGCGCCTTCATCGGCGTTATGTTCGTCCATGTGATCCAGGGCTCCGAGGCCGTGCTGGCCGCCAAGCAGGCCGGCAACTGGGTCGCCCTGCAGGGTATTGAGCTGCTGGCCATGCTGGTAGCGGCTATCTTCGGCGCGATCTTCTCCCTGCTGCTGAGCTTTGCCTCCATCAACCTGCGGGCAGACCAGACCATCGGCGGCACGGCCCTGAACCTGATGGCCCCGGCCCTGGTTCTGTTCCTGATCCGCATCATCGTCAACCAGAACACCCTGCAGATGGCCACCGGCGATGCCGCCAGCTGGTTCATGCTGAAAAAATCCACCTTCGGCGTGGACAAGAGTGTGGACTGGGGCTTCTTCGGGGAGACCTTCGGCAACAAGATCTACCTGGCCACCTATGTCTGCATCCTGCTGTTCATCATCCTCTCCATCATTTTGTACAAGACCCGCTTCGGTCTGCGTCTGCGCTCCTGCGGTGAGAATCCCCAGGCCGCCGACTCTCTGGGCATCAACGTGTACAAAATGCGCTACATCGGCACCACCATCTCCGGTGCCCTGGCCGGTATGGGCGGCTTCGTCTATGCCCTGACCACCGCCAACTGCTCTGCCAACGGCGACGTGGCCGGCTTCGGCTTCCTGGCCCTGGCCGTTATGATCTTCGGTAACTGGAAGCCCCTGAACATCGCCTGGTCCTCCCTGCTGTTCGGCCTGTTCAAGTGCGTTGCCGCCGCCTACTCCAGCATCGACATCAACGGCGACGGTGTGTTCCTCCTGGCCGAGATCGGCATCAGCTCCCACCTGTATCGTATGCTGCCCTACCTCATCACCCTGCTGGTGCTGGCCTTCACCTCCAAGAAGTCCCGCGCCCCCAAGGCCGAGGGTATCCCCTACGACAAGGGTCAGCGCTGAGTTTCCCATATTTAAGCAACAGCCCGGCGGTGCCATACACCGCCGGGCTGAATCCTTGCAAGGCAATGTCGGTTCATTGACAGACCAGTCGAAACGTGATATAAAGGAACTATCAAAAATGAAGGAGAGCGAACCTATGCGCATTTTCAAACGGGGGCTGGCGCTGCTGCTGGCCCTGCTGATGAGCCTGTCCATGCTGGCCGGCTGCAGCAAGCTGGAGAGCAAGCTCTGGGAGACCGCCGCGCCGCTCCTGGTGCAGGGCAACATGGAGCTGCTGTATCTGGGCACCTGCAGCGACGAGTACCTGTCCCTGGTGAAGAGCACTATGGAGGACGCTCAGCCCTACTACACGGAAAACATCGAGATGCAGGCTGGGGCCTTGATGTACGTCTTTGAGGTGTACGACGACGGCCAGCAGACGGATCGATTTGTTGAGATCCTCAAGCAGGTCTGCGCTCAGGTGCGCTTCACCGTGGGCCAGGCCACGCAGGTGGACGACACCCACTTCCTGGTGGATGTCACCGTGGAGCCCTTGGACTTCATTCAGCAGGTCTATGAAAACCTGGACATCGGCCTGGCCGACTTTTACCAGAGCTATGGCGGGCTGACGGAGGAGGACTTCAACGCCATGAGCGACAGCGAGTATCTGGACTATGAGGCCGCCTGGGCCGACGGGATCTATGAATGCTGCCTTCTGGCTCTGGAGGAGCTGCGCTATCTGGAGCCCACCAACATTCAAATGGCCGTCAGCAAAACCGACACGGAGGAGGGCCGCTGGGCCATTGACGACGACTCCATCATGGAGTTCGACACCGCCGTGCTGTATTTCCCCGAAGCCTTTGAATAAGTGACTTTCAGACATGAAAAGCGCCGCGCAGAAACCCCGCGCGGCGCTTTTGTGTACTTATCCGCGAGAGCACTTTTCCGCATCGATGGCCAGTACCACCATCAGCGCGTACAGCGCGTCGTCGGGCTCGTTTACATCAATGGTATAGGTGTCCGTCCAGTGCAGCAGCTCCTTGCTGATGGAGGCCACCTGGCGGCCTTGATCGGAGATGGTATAGTCCCACTCCAAAAAGCTGCCGTCCACCGTCCAGCCGCAGAAATCCAGCGCAAAGGACGGGTGAAACAGGGTGAACTCCTTGCAGATGGTGCCCACACACTCCTCCCCCACATACAAATCGAACTTGGGCAGGAAGGTCAGCACCCGCTCCTTCAGCGTGGCAATGTGCCGGCCGCTGGCGTCCAGAATATGCAGGCAGTGTCCCCAGGAGAGCTTCCCCTCCACGCTGTAGGCCACGCTGCCGTCCTCATAGTAGATATCATAGCTGTCGAACCAGGAAAAGAATCGCTGCTTGAAATAGAGCTTCATGTCAGAGCACCTCCCTTTCTTTCAGTATAGCGGAAAAACACCGCGTTGACAAGAGGATTTCAAATTTCTCTTTACAGGGTCGAAAATATGTTCTATAATGGGAACATCCATGGTGCAAGGAGGTGTTCTCATGCGGGCCAGACCTATCAGCTGCTGCTTTTCCGGACATCGACCAGAAAAGCTCCCCTGGGGCGAAAATGAATCCGACCCACGCTGCGTGGCGCTGAAGCGCCGCATATGGGAGCTGTTGGAGCATCTGTATCAGCGGGGCTATCGGCATTTCATCTGCGGCATGGCACGGGGCTGCGACCTGTATTTCTGCCAGCTGGCGCTGCAGCTGCGGGAGCAGTACAGCGACGTGAGCGTGGAGGCGGCCATCCCCTGTCCCGTCCAGGCAGACAGCTGGCCGCCGGAGGAGCAGGAGCGGTATCGCCGCTTGCTCAAGGCCTGTGACTATGAGACTCTGGTGCAGGAGCACTACAGCCCCGGCTGTATGCAGCGGCGCAACCGCTATATGGTGGATCACGCCGCGCTGCTGCTGGCCGTACACGACGGGCAGCCCGGCGGTACACAGTCCACCATCGCCTATGCCCTGCGGCGGGGGCTGGAGGTCATCGACCTGCCGCCGGTCGTTTCTGCGGAATAATGGGATATACTTGAGACGGTCAAGAGTACAGCCCGGCTGCGATGCAGCCGGGCTGTACTTTATTTGGAGATCATGCGGGGATGTCGGGGTACGGCTCAGTTGTCGTACATCTCGATGAGCTTGAGCAGGTGCTCATAGCGGGCCTTGGCCTCGGCCTCGTTGCGGGAGAACAGCTCCTCGGCGCGGTCGGGGAACTCGCGGGTCAGGCGGCTGTAGCGGGCCTCGTTCATCAGGAACTCATGATAGCCACCGGCGGGAGCCTTGGAATCCAGGGTGAACTTCTTCTCCGCAGCGGGGTTAAAGCGGAACAGGTTCCAATAGCCGCACTCCACGGCCTTCTTCATTTCCTTCTGGCAGTTCATCATGCCGCCCTTGATGGAGTGCATCTCGCAGGGGCTGTAACCGATGATCAGGGACGGGCCGTGATAGGCCTCGGCCTCGGTGATGGCCTTGATGGTCTGGGCGGGGTTGGCACCCATGGCCACCTGTGCCACGTAGACATAGCCGTACTGCATGGCGATCTCCGCCAGACTCTTCTTCTTGACTTCCTTACCGGCTGCTGCGAACTGGCACACCTGGCCGATGTTGGACGCCTTGGATGCCTGTCCGCCGGTGTTGGAGTACACCTCGGTGTCGAAGACGAAGATGTTGACATTCTGCTTGCTGGCGATGACGTGATCCAGTCCGCCGTAGCCAATGTCGTAGGCCCAGCCGTCGCCGCCGAAGATCCACATGGACTTCTTGGCCAGATACTCCTTCTTGCTGAGGATATCCAGGGCAGCGGTGCAGGCGGGGCAGCCGCAGAACTGTGCGCCGGCGGCCTTCTTGGCCTTCTCGGCGGCGACCATCTCGGCCTGCTTGTCACCGAACATCTCGCGGGCCATGTCGCTCTCCATGAAGGCAATGGCCTCGTCGATGGTGGCCACGCCCTGCTCCAGAGCGGCAACGTATGCCTTGGCGGCCTCGCCGTTGGCGGCGGAGTCGTTCATGGTGTCCAGCCACTTCTGGCCGGCCTCGCGGATGGCGTCGGTGCAGTGACCGGCCAGCAACTGACGGGTGGCGGTGGCCAGATCCTCGCGGATCTTGTCCTGGCCCACGAACATACCCAGGCCGTGCTCGGCGTTATCCTCAAACAGGGAGTTGCACCATGCGGGGCCGTGGCCCTCCTTGTTGGTGCAGTAGGGAGAGGTAGCCGCGGGGCCGCCCCAGATAGAGGAGCAGCCGGTGGCGTTGGAGATATACATATGGTCACCGAACAGCTGGGTCACCAGACGGGCATAGCTGGTCTCAGCGCAGCCAGCGCAGGAGCCGGAGAACTCCAGCATGGGCTGCTTGAACTGACTGCCCTTGACGGTGTTGTCCTGCATATCCTTCTTCTCCGCGACCTTGGCCACGCAGTAGTCGAACACTTCCTGCTGGGGCAGCTCGCTCTCCTGGGCGACCATGGTCAGGGCGTTGACGGGGCAGGCGCCGATGCAGACACCGCAGCCCATGCAGTCCAGGGGGCTGATGGCCATGGTGAACTGATAGGTACCCTTGCCCTTGCCGGCCTTGACGTCCACGATCTTGGCAGCCTCAGGCGCAGCAGCAGCCTCCCCGGCGGTCAGAGCGAAGGGACGGATGGTGGCGTGGGGGCAGACATAGGCGCACTGGTTGCACTGGATGCACTTCTCGGCATCCCACGTGGGGACGGAGACGGCAACGCCGCGCTTCTCGTAAGCGGCAGCGCCCAGCTCGAACTGGCCGTCCACGTGATCGACGAAGGCGGAGACGGGCAGGCTGTCGCCGTCCATCTTGCCCACGGGCTCCAGAATGGTCTTGACCATCTTCACCAGCTCGGGCTTGCCCTCCAGAACGCGGGTGTCCTCCTCGTCCACGGCGTCGGCCCACTCGGCGGGAACGTCGATCTTCTTGTAGGCGGTGGCGCCCAGGTCGATGGCCCGGAAGTTCATCTCCACGATGTCGCGGCCCTTCTTCAGGTAGGAGGCCTCGGCCTTCTCCTTCATATAGCGGATGGCCTCCTCCTCGGGCATGACCTTGGCCAGGGAGAAGAACGCGGACTGGAGGATGGTGTTGTTGCGCTTGCCCATACCGATCTCGATGGCCAGGTCAATGGCGTTGATGGTATACAGCTGGATGTTGTTGCGGGCGATATAGCGCTTGGCATCGGCGTGCAGGTGGTGGCTCAGCTCCTCGAAGTCCCACTGGCAGTTGATCATGAACACGCCGCCGGGCTTGACGTCGTTGACCATCTTGAAGCCCTTGGTGATATAGCTGGGGTTGTGGCAGGCCACGAAGTCGGCCTTGTTGATATAATAGGGGGAGCGGATGGGGTGATCACCGAAGCGCAGGTGGCTGATGGTCACGCCGCCGGTCTTCTTGGAGTCATACTGGAAGTAGGCCTGGATATACTTGTCGGTATGGTCGCCGATGATCTTGATGGAGTTCTTGTTGGCGCCGACGGTGCCGTCGCCGCCCAGACCCCAGAACTTGCACTCGATGGTGCCGGCAGCTGCGGTGTTGGGGGAGACCTTCTCTTCCAGAGACAGGTTGGTGACATCGTCCACGATACCAATGGTGAACTCTTCCTTGGGCTCGTCCTTAGCCAGCTCTTCGTAAACTGCGAAGAAGGAGGAAGGAGTGGTGTCCTTGGAACCCAGGCCGTAACGGCCGCCGATGACCTTGATATCAGCCTTGCCGGCCTTGGCCAGAGCCATGACCACATCCTGATACAGAGGCTCGCCCTGGGAGCCGGGCTCCTTGGTGCGGTCCAGAACAGCGATCTTCTTAACGGTCTCGGGGATAGCAGCCAGCAGGTGCTTGGAAGACCAGGGACGGAACAGGCGAACCTTGACCAGGCCGACCTTCTCGCCGTGAGCGTTCATGTAGTCGATGACTTCTTCGATGACGTCATTGACGGAACCCATGGCGACGATGATGCGGTCAGCATCGGGAGCGCCATAGTAGTTGAACAGCTGATAGTTGGTGCCCAGCTTCTCGTTGACCTTGCCCATGTACTTCTCGACCACGGCGGGCAGAGCGTTGTAGTACTTGTTGGAAGCCTCACGATGCTGGAAGAAAATGTCGTCGTTCTCGTGGGAACCACGCATTGCGGGGCGCTCGGGGTTCAGGGAGTGCTTGCGGAAAGCTTCCACAGCGTCCATGTCCACCATTTCCTTCAGATCCTCGTAGTCCCAGATAGCGATCTTCTGGATCTCGTGGGAGGTACGGAAACCGTCGAAGAAGTTGATGAAGGGAACGCGGCCCTCGATGGCAGCCAGGTGGGCAACAGCGCCCAGGTCCATGACTTCCTGCACGTTGGTCTCGGCCAGCATAGCGAAGCCGGTCTGACGGCAGGCGTAGACGTCGGAGTGGTCACCGAAGATGTTCAGGGACTGAGCGGCCACGGTACGGGCGGAGACGTGGAACACGCAGGGCAGCAGCTCGCCGGCGATCTTGTACATATTGGGGATCATCAGCAGCAGACCCTGGGAAGCGGTGTAGGTGGTGGTCAGGGCACCGGCGCCCAGACTGCCGTGCACCGCGCCGGCAGCGCCGGCCTCGGACTGCATCTCCACCACCTTGACCTGGGTGCCGAAGATGTTCTTCAGGCCGTTGGCAGACCACTGGTCCACAAAGTCGGCCATGGGGGACGACGGGGTGATGGGATAGATGGCGGCAACCTCAGAAAACGCATAGGATACATGCGCCGCGGCGTTGTTGCCATCCATGGACTTCATTTTTCTTACCATAAATGAACCTCCTCATTATAAGCATTTCGCCTCGGTATTGGCGAAACTCCATACATTGTATATTTTAACACCATCCTCCCTGTTTGTAAACGGCAAATTCCACCTTTTTCACAATATAAAACTTTTTCTTCATCGTGCACAAAAATTCTCACAATTTACAAATTCTTTTTTCGGAAATGTATTTCCCGGCGGCGGACTTTGTGATAAAATAGGGGGAAGAACGCCCTTTGCAGAGAGGATGTGAGTGCGATGGTGGTAACGGTGCGGTCCTTGGGCCTGTCCGGGATCAGTGGCTATGAGGTATCCGTAGAGTGCTTTTTGTCCGGTGGCCTTCCGGCCTTCGACGTGGTGGGTCTGCCGGATGCCGCCGTGCGGGAGGCGCGGGAGCGTGTGCGGGCCGCCATCAAGGGCTGCGGGGCCAAGTTCCCCGTCAGCCGCATTACCGTGAACCTAGCCCCGGCCGGGCAGCGGAAGGAGGGCACGGTGTACGACCTGCCCATCTTGCTGGGCATCCTCTGCGCCTCGGAGGAGCTCAAGGCCCTGCCCCCGGATGCCGCCTTCATCGGTGAGCTGAGCCTCACCGGCGCGCTGCGGCCCATCTCCGGCGTGCTGCCCATGGCCCTGCACGCCGCCCGGCTGGGGGTGCGGGAGCTGTACGTCCCCGCCCGGAACGCCGCCGAGGCCACGCTGGCCCGGGGGCTGACGGTGTACCCGGTGGAGAACGTGGCCCAACTGCTGAATCACCTGACCGGCGGCGAGAGCATCCAGCCCGCCCAGCCCTGGACGCCCCAGGCTCCGGCCCGGCCCCTGCCGGACTTTGCCGACGTTATGGGGCAGGAGAACGTGAAGCGGGCCCTGGAGGTGGCCGCCGCCGGTGGCCACAATGTGCTGCTGATGGGCTCGCCGGGCAGTGGCAAGTCCATGCTGGCCCGACGCCTGCCCTCCATCCTGCCGGACATGAGCCGGGAGGAGTCGCTGCAGACCACGGAGATCTACTCCGTGGCGGGTATGACCGATCCCACCCATCCCCTGGTGACCCAGCGGCCCTTCCGCAGTCCCCACCACACTGCCTCGCCGGTGTCCCTGTCCGGCGGCGGCACGGTGCCCCGGCCCGGGGAGATCTCCCTGGCCCACAACGGCATTTTGTTCCTGGACGAGCTGCCGGAATTCGACAAGACCGCTCTGGAGACCCTGCGCCAGCCCCTGGAGGACGGCGTGGTTACCATCACGCGGGTGTCCGGCTCCCTGACCCTGCCCAGCCGCTTCATGCTGGTGTGCGCCATGAATCCCTGCCGCTGCGGCTGGTACGGCCACCCCTCCGGCCGCTGCACCTGCTCAGAGAGCCAGGTGGAGCACTATATGCGCCGCATCTCCGGGCCGCTGCTGGATCGCATCGATATGCACATCGAGGTGCCCTCCGTGGAGTACGAGGCCATGCGCCGCCGGGAGAGCCCGGAGACCTCCGCCCAGGTGCGCCAGCGGGTCAACGCCGCCCGGGAGATCCAGACACAGCGCTTCGCCGGAAGCGGCATCAGCTGCAATGCCTACATGACTCCCGCCATGATTGGGCAGTTCTGCCGGCTGGACGAGGCCGGCGAGCGGCTGATGCAGGGCGCTTTTGACCGGCTGGGCCTGACGGGACGCAGTCACGACCGCATTCTGCGCATGGCCCGCACCATTGCCGACCTGGACGGAAGCGGGGATATCCTTCCCCAGCATCTGGCCGAGGCCATCCAATACCGCAGCAGCACGCTGCTGAAATAATCACAACAGGAGAACACGACTATGGCTCGTAAAATCACTCTGACACCTGACCGGCTGCCCGACCAGCTGCGGGAGCTGCAATTTGACCGCCTGGAGGCCACCGTGGACGACAGCGTATCCCCCGCCCGGATCAGCCGCTGCGGCTTCATCCGCGAGGCCTCCGCCCCGCTGCTGCGTGAGGCACTGCAGGCCGCCCGGGACTTCTGGCCCCAACTGGAGCTGAACCGGAACTTCCAGGCCGGTATCATGTACATGGGCGGATGGGACGCCGCCGGCGTTGATATGAAGAGCTGCTATTTCCAGGGGGAGCTGGAGGGCTTCCTCAAGCAGTATGGCAGCCGTCGCCTGACGGACAAGGGCTTCGCCTGCGCCGCCCTGGAGGGGGCGCTGTACCGGGGCCGCCTGGCCACGCTGGCCATTCTGGAAAAGCGCATCACGCTGCACATCGAACTCTCCCCGGAGGAGTCGGCGGAGATCTTGGAGAAGGAGACGATACCCCATGCATGAGATCATTCTGTGCAAGCTGGGCGAGGTGGTTCTGAAAGGCCTGAATCGCCGCAGCTTTGAGATGAAGCTGATGTCCAATCTGCGCCGCCGGACGGCCCGCTTCGGCAAGTTCCGCATTTACTCCAAGCAGAGCACCATCTATGTGGAGCCGGTGGAGGAGGGCTGCGACCTGGCCGGGGCCTATGCCGCCTGCAAGCAGGTCTTCGGCATCATCGCCGTGGCCCGGGCCCTGCCCTGCGCCAAGGAGAAGGATGCCATTCTGGACACGGCCAAAACCTATCTGGGTGACGCGCTGCGGGCCGCCCGGAGCTTCAAGGTGGAGAGCAAGCGGGCGGACAAGAGCTTCCCCCTGGGCTCCATCCAGCTGAGCCAGTGGGTAGGCGGCCAGCTCCACGAGGCCTTCCCCCACCTGAAGGTGGATGTGCATCACCCGGATCTGACGGTGTATGTGGAGGTGCGGGAGGAGGCGGCCTACGTCCACGCCCCCGCCGAGCCCGCCGCCGGCGGCCTGCCCATCGGCATGGGCGGCCGGGCCCTGAGTCTGCTGTCCGGCGGCATCGACTCGCCGGTGGCCAGCTACATGATCGCCAAGCGCGGCGTGGAGCTGGAGATGATCCACTTTGCCTCGCCCCCCTACACCAGCGAGGCCGCCCGGGAGAAGGTGCTGCAGCTGGCCCGAGAGCTGATCCCCTGGTGTGGACGGCTGACGGTGCACATCGTCCCCTTTGCCGAAATCCAGGAGGAGATCCGCCGGGTCTGCCCGGAGGATCACTTCACCCTCATCATGCGGCGCTTCATGATGCGACTGGCCGACCGGCTGGCCCGTGATTTGGGCTGCCGGGCCCTGGTCACCGGCGAAAGCCTGGGCCAGGTGGCCAGCCAGACCATGGACGCTCTGGCCGTCAGCGGCGATGTGACCCGACTGCCGGTGCTGCGGCCCGTCATCGGCATGGACAAGGAGGAGATCGTCCGAATTGCCCGCCACATCGGCACCTTCGACACCTCCATCCTGCCCTATGAGGACTGCTGCACCGTGTTCACCCCCCGCCATCCCAAGACCCGTCCCCATGTGGAGGAGGTGCGGGAGATGGAACAGGCTCTGGACGTAGAGGGCCTGGTGCAGCGGGCGCTGGACGGCTGCGAGCGGGTCAAGCTGCGCTGAGGAGGGATCACTATGTCCCATCAGGCAGAGATCATCGCCGTGGGCACAGAGCTGCTCCTGGGCGATATTGCCAACACCAACGCACAATTTTTGTCGCAAATGCTGGCCCGCTGCGGCGTGAACGTGCTGTATCACACGGCGGTGGGGGATAATCCCGCACGGCTGCGCCAGGTGGTGGACACGGCCCGCCGCCGCTGCGACCTGCTGGTGCTCACCGGCGGGCTGGGGCCCACCTATGACGATTTGACCAAGGAGACGGTGGCGGACTGCTTCGGCCTGCCCCTGGAGCTCCATCCGGAGGTGCTGGAGGAGATCCGGCACTACTTCGGCACTGTGTTTCGCCGCCCCATGCCGGCGTGCAACCGCCAGCAGGCCATGCTGCCCCGGGGCTGCACGGTGCTTCACAACCCCGTGGGCACCGCACCGGGCTGTATCTTCACGGCGGAGGGTGTCACGGCGGTGCTGCTGCCTGGCGTTCCCTCGGAGTGCCGGTATCTGGCAGAGCACGCGCTGCTGCCCTGGCTGCAGGACGAGAGCAGCGAGACCATATACAGCCACGAGCTGCGGGTTTTCGGTCTGACGGAGCCCCAGGTACAGGAGCTGCTGGGAGATCTGATGGGCGAGGCTCAGAACCCCTCCCTGGCCCCCTATGCCAAGACCGGCGAGGTGCTGCTGCGGCTGACGGCCAAAGGAGAAAATGAGGACGCGTGCCAGGAGCTCATGGCCCCGCTGCTGTGGGACGTCCGGGCCCGGCTGGGCGACTGCCTCTACGGCGTGGACGTGGCCTCCCTGGAGGGGGTGGTGCTGGAGACGCTGCTGCGGCAGGGAGTGACCCTCTCGGCAGCGGAGAGCTGCACCGGCGGTCTCATCGCCAAGCGGCTGACGGAGCTGCCCGGCGCCTCCCGGGCTTTTCTGGGCGGCGTGGTCAGCTATACCAACGCCGTCAAGCAGGCAGCTCTGGCCGTGCCGGAGGAGCTGCTGGCAGAATACGGCCCCGTGTCGGAGCCGGTGGCCCGGGCCATGGCCCAGGGCGCACGACACCTGACAGGCAGCGACCTGGCCGTGTCGGTCACGGGACTGGCCGGGCCCGGCGGCGATGAGCGCGGAAACCCGGAGGGCCGGGTATACATCGGCCTGGCCTGGGAGGGCGGCAGCCTGGTGAAGAAGCTGGATCTGGGCCGCGGACGGGCCCGCGTGCGGCATATGGCCGCCAGCCACGCATTGGATATCATACGCAGACGCCTCGGCGGTCTGCCTGTAGAAGGAGAAGTCATATGGCAAACAACAACACAAACCCTCTGAACACCAAAAACCTCAGCCGCACCCACAGCAAGGAGCTGGCCAAGGGTAACCGCGCCAAGCGCACCCGGAAGAACAGCGACTACAAGACCGCCGCCACGGCGGCCCGGGATGCAGCCCCCAAGCAGAACAACACCCGGCGCAATCCCTGGCCCCTGGGCGTGAAGATCCTGCTGGGTGTCCTGCTGGGCATCCTGGTCGCCTGCCTGATCCTGCGCTTCACCGCCCTGAAGGATGACCTTATCCTCAGCTACATCACCACGCTGATGCTGGGTCTGTGCAGCGGCACGCTGTACTTCATCCGCCGCAAGTATCCCTCTCCCCGTTCCGGCAAGCTGGACGGCGTGTTCAACGCCATTCTCATCGTCTTCGCCCTGATCTACTGCTTCATGGGCGCCTGGGGCCTGCTGGAATTGCTGAACATAAAGCTGTAAAAAGTCGCAATTTCCCCGTTGACAAGCGGGCCAAAAGCAGCTATATTATAGTGTACAGCTTGTCAAAAAGGCTTCGCCTTTTTGACAGTACAGTTTAATCATGTTGATCTGCGATGATGGGGAGCAGTAACCCTTCCACTCGATGCACAGAGAGCCGCCATTTTGGTGCAAGGCGGACACGGGGAAAGGCGCGAATATCACCCCGGAGCATCCGGCTGAACAGGCCCTGCGGGGCAGTAGGCGCGGACGGCAGAGGGCCGTTACCATCCCCCGCCCACGGTTGGTGGGACAGAGTGGCCGCGCCAGGGCGCGGCAACGAGAGTGGTACCGCAGAGGATCTTTGTCAAAAGCCTTTGTCTCTTGCATGGGAGACAGAGGCTTTTGTTTTTTTGCAAAGTAAGTAAAACAATAACATACACGGAGGTAACACATGGAGTACAAAAAGACGCTGAACATGCCCAAATCGGGCTTTCCCATGCGGGCGGGCCTGCCCAAGCGGGAGCCGGAGATGCTGCAGTACTGGGAGCAGATCGACCTGTACAATGAGCTGCTGAAGAAGAACGAGGGCAAGCCCCTGTTCAACCTGCACGACGGCCCTCCCTTCTCCAACGGTGCCCTGCACATGGGCCACGCCCTGAACAAGGCCCTGAAGGACTTCATCACCCGCAGCTACGCCATGCGGGGCTATTACACCCCCTATATCCCCGGCTGGGATAACCACGGTATGCCCATCGAGAGCGCCATCATCAAGCAGAACAAGCTCAACCACAAGGCCATGAGCGTGGCGGAGTTCCGTTCCGCCTGCCATGACTTTGCCGACCACTACATCGACGTACAGCGGGATGGCTTCAAGCGCATGGGCGTGGTGGCCGACTGGGAGCACCCCTACAAGACCATGGATCCCGGCTTTGAGGCCCGGGAGGTTCGCGTCTTCGGCAAGATGTATAAGAACGGCCACATCTATAAGGGTCTCAAGCCCGTGTACTGGTGCCCCAACGATGAGACGGCCCTGGCCGAGGCGGAGATCGAGTATAAGGACGATCCCTGCACCACGGTGTATGTGAAGTTCCCCATGGAGGACGATCTGGGCAAGCTCAGCCATCTGGACACTGGCAAGCTCTCCTTCGTCATCTGGACCACCACCATCTGGACGCTGCCAGGCAACCTGGCCATCGCCCTGCATCCCGACGAGAGCTACGCCATCGTCAAGCCCGATTACAGCGACGAGATGTTCATCATGGCCGAGGCCCTGACGGAGAAGGTCATGGGCATCGGTGGCTACACCGGCTATCAGATCGTGGAGACCCATCCCGGCAGCTTCTACGAAAACATGCTGGCCGCCCACCCCTTCCTGCCCAAGACCAGCCGCCTGCTGCTGGCGGACTACGTCACCATGGATTCCGGTACCGGCTGCGTCCACACCGCCCCCGGCTTCGGCGCCGACGACTATCAGACCTGCCTGCGCTATGGCATGGAGATGGTGGTGCCCGTGGACGATCAGGGCCGCCACACCGACTACGCCGGCAAGTATGCCGGCATGAAGACCGAGGAATCCAACCCCGTCATCCTGCAGGACATGAAGGAGACCGGCTGCCTCTTTGCCAGCGAGGAGATCGTCCACAGCTATCCCCACTGCTGGCGCTGCAAGAAGCCCATCATCTTCCGTGCCACGCCTCAGTGGTTCTGCTCCGTGGAGTCCTTCAAGGACGATGCCATCGCCGCCTGCGAGGACGTGCGCTGGGTGCCCGCCTGGGGCAAGGATCGGATGCGCTCCATGATCCTGGAGCGCACCGACTGGTGCATCAGCCGCCAGCGCCGCTGGGGCCTGCCCATCCCCGTGGTGTACTGCAAGGACTGCGGCAAGCCCATCTGCACCGACGAGAGCATCGAGGCCATCGCCTCCTTGTTCGAGGAGCGGGGCTCCAACGCCTGGTTCGAGCTGGAGGCCGAGGAGATCCTGCCCCAGGGCTTCACCTGCCCCCACTGCGGCAAGACCGCCGGCTTTGAGAAGGAGACGGACACCCTGGACGGCTGGTTCGACTCCGGCTCCACCCACTATGCCGCCATGGAGCGCGACCAGGGTTTCTGGCCCTCCACCATGTATATCGAGGGTCTGGATCAGTATCGCGGCTGGTTCCAGAGCTCCCTGCTGGTGTCCGTGGGCGCCTTGGGCCGCGGCGCACCCTTCAAAGAGTGCCTGACCCACGGCTGGACCGTGGACGGCGAGGGCAAGGCCATGCACAAGTCCCTGGGCAACGGCATGGATCCCGCCGAGATCTGCAACAAGTACGGCGCCGATCTGCTGCGCCTGTGGGCCGGCTCCGCCGACTATCATGTGGACGTCCGCTGCTCCGACGATATCTTCAAGCAGCTGAGCCAGAACTACCTGAAGTTCCGCAACACCGCCAAGTTCTGCCTGGACAACCTGGTGGGCTTCGACCCGGAGCAGCTGGTGGCCCCCGCCGAGATGCAGGAGCTGGATCGCTGGGCCGTCACCCGGCTCAACGGCCTCATCCGCAAGGGCTTCGCCTGCTACGATGCCTATGAGTTCCACACCCTGTCCCACGCCATCAACGACTTCTGCGTGCTGGATCTGAGCAGCTTCTATTTTGACATCATCAAGGATCGCCTGTATTGCGACGGGGCCGACAGCCTCAGCCGCCGCAGCGCCCAGACCGCCCTGTTCCTGATCCTGGATGCCATGACCCGGATGTTCGCCCCCATCCTGGCCTTCACCTGCGAGGAGATCTGGCTGGCCATGCCCCATCGCCAGGCCGACGACAGCCGCAGCGTCCTCTTCAACGACATGGTGCAGCCCTATGAGGACTATGCCCTGACGGACGAGGCCATGGAGCGCTGGAGCCGCATCGCCGCTGTCCGCAGCGCCGTCAACGGCGCCCTGGAGCAGGCCCGCGCCGACAAGACCATTGGCAAGAGCCTGGAGGCCGCCGTGGCTCTGACCGTCCCCGCCGAGGATGCCTTCCTGGCCCAGCTCCCCGCCGACACCCTGGCAGATCTTCTGATCGTGTCTCAGGTCAGCGTCACCGTGGGCGATGAGCTGGCCGTCTCCGTGTCCCCGGCCCAGGGCGACAAGTGCGTCCGCTGCTGGAAGGTGCTGACCAGCGTTGGCACCGTGGCCGAGCACGATGCTCTCTGCCCCCGCTGCGCCCAGGTGGTGAAGAACCTGCCCCAGCTGGACTGAGATAGCGCAAACGTAAGCATATAAGTAGATAAAATCCCCCCGTGATGAAACGCCATCACGGGGGGTGATTTGTCGGTTCTGTGCTTACAGCGCCGCCACGGCGGCGGCCACGTCGGCCTCGCAGCTGCGCATGGCCTGCAGGGTCTTCTCCATCAGCTCATCCAGCGTCCAGCCCAGGCGCTCCGCGCCCTGGGTGATGACATCGCGGGAGCAGCCGGCGGCGAACTTCTTGTCCTTGAACTTCTTCTTCAGACTCTTGAGCTCCATGTCCTGGCAGCTCTTGCTGGGCCGCATCAGGGCCGCCGCGCCGATGAGCCCCGTCAGCTCGTCGGCGGCAAAGAGCACCTTCTCCATCAGATGGGTGGGCTCCACATCGCAGCAGATGCCATAGCCATGGCTGCACACGGCGTGGATCAGCGCCTCGTCGCAGCCCGCCTCCTGCAGCAGCTCCGGGGCCTTCTGGCAGTGCTGCTCCGGCCACTGCTCAAAGTCGATATCATGCAGCAGGCCCACCGTGGCCCAGAAATCCGCCTCGTCACCATAGCCCAGCTCATTGGCGTACCAGCGCATGACGCCCTCCACCGTCAGTGCGTGCTGGAGATGGAAATGGTCGCTGTTATACTGCCGCAGGGCGGCCCAGGCGGTCTCGCGGCTGATGCAAACTTTCATGGAAATATCCTCCCTTGTGCAAAAAATCTTGCCCAAATTGTAGCAGTATTTGCCCTAAAATGCAAGAATATTCTGCTCCAAAAGCCGCAGCAGCAGACGGGCATGGCGCTCCTCGTCCCGTCCCAGCTCCTCCAAAAGCTGACGCAGCCCCGGATCGGAGCAGTCCCGGGCCAGCTGCACATACTGCCCGGCGGCCCAGCTCTCCCGCTGCCAACTCTCCCGCAGCAGTGTGCGCCAGGGGCACATCTTCTCCGGCCTGGCGACGGAGTTGGGGCGGAAGCACTGCCCGCTGAGCAGAAAATACAGGGCCGCCAGCCGCCGGGCGTGGCCACCCTCCTCCCGTCCCAACTGCTGCATACAGCGCCGTGCTGCCGCTGCCGGCGCACAGCGGGCGGCGGCCAGATAGGCCCGGCGCTCCGCCAGCTCCTCCCCGATCAGCTCCTCCAGACGCTGCAGCCGCCCGTCCGCCGGACAGACCGCCGCCTCCGGCCCCTCCGGATAGGGCTCCAGCTCCGGGGCCACCCGCTGCCACACCCGGCGGCACTGCTGATAATCCATACACTCCCGCTCCATGGCTCCTCCCCTCCCTTTCCCGCCATTCTATGCGCCGGGCCCGGCCATCGTTACCGCTTCCCCTTCCTGTATAAATCCGCCAAATGACAAAAGACTTTTTGACAAGGCCATAATGTGTATGCTATAATATCTCTATTATGTACAAAGAATCGAGGTCTCCCTGCTATGAGGCAGTATCCGCGTCTGGAGATCAGCCGCAGCCGCCTGCGGCACAACATGACGGAGGTCATCTCCCGCTGCGCCGCACGGGGCATCCAGGTCTGCGGCGTGATCAAGGGCTGCAGCGGCCTGCCGGAGGTGGGACAGCTGTTCCGCGACTGCGGCGCGACGCAATTGGCCAGCAGCCGCATCGAGCAGTTGGCCCGCTGCCGCACTGCCGGTGTGCCCGGGCCCTATATGCTGCTGCGGATTCCCATGCGCAGCGAGCTGGAGGACATGGTTCGCTGCTGCGACTACTCACTGCAGAGCGAGGTGAGCACCCTGGACGAGCTGGAGCAGGTCTGCGCCCGGCTGGACTGCACCCATCGGGTGGTGCTGATGGCCGATCTGGGTGACCTGCGGGAGGGCTTCTGGGATCAGGACGAGCTGCTGGCCGCCTGCCTGCACGTGGAGCGGGAGCTGCCCCATGTGGAGCTGGCCGGTGTGGGCGTGAATCTGGGCTGCTACGGAGCTATCCAGCCCACGCCGGAGAACCTGGGCCAGCTGGTGGTCATCGCCCGGCGGGTGGAGGCGGCCATTGGCCGGAAGCTGGAGATCGTCTCCGGCGGGGCAACCAGCTCCTACACCCTGGTGCACTGGGGCACCATGCCGGAGGGCATCAATCACCTGCGCATCGGCGAGGGCATCCTGGTATCCAAGGATCTGCAGGTGGACTGGGGCATCCACGACATGGACTATTTGCGGATGGACTGCATGACCCTGCGCACGCAGATCGTGGAGGTAAAGGACAAGCCCACACACCCTGTGGGCACCATTGTGGTGGACTGCTTCTGCAACCGGCCCACCTATGAGGATCGCGGCATCCGCCGCCGGGCCCTGGCCGCCATTGGCCGGGCCGACGTGGGGGACATCATGCTGCTGCGGCCCCGGACGCCGGGGATGTTCGTGGTGGGCGGCTCCTCGGATCACTGCATCCTGGACGTGGAGGACTGCCGGCCCTGCCCCCGGGTGGGAGATATTGTAGAGTTTGACGTGATCTATCAGACCATGCTGTATGCCAGCGCCCGACAGGACGTGGCCATCATGCTGACGGAATAATAAAAAGGAGGAACTACCCTTGAACAGCGACGGTTTGTTTGTATTTATTTTCCAGGCCATCATTGCATTGTTTGCCTTTTTCGTGGTGGCTCCCTGCACGCTCAACGCCATCAGCCTGTTCACCGTGCAAAAGCGCTTTGCGCAGACCATGGTGGAGCTGGGTGTGGTAACAAAGGCGGACGTGCAGCGCATCCACCCCAAAAAGGCCATCGCCGGCGTCATCATCTCCTGCGTGGTGCTGGGTGTGCTGGTCTATGGCGCCATCCGCACGGCTCCCGTGGGCTATTTTGTGGCCGGTATCCCCCTGGTGGCGGGCTTTTTGAAGTACCGCGCCATCATCCAGTTCAACAGCCTCACCGCTTCCCGCTTCCAGAAGACCTACCGCGATGAGCTGAACGCCGACAAGTACAACGCCTACATCAAAAAGACGTTCTGAGCCATGTGATCGGAGGATACCATGCTGCTGAGAATAACAAGCTGCTCTGATTTGGGCAGCAGAAAGCTGATGGACATCTATTCCGAGAGCAACGCCGAAAACGCGGAGGATTTCTATCCCGGAGAGACGGACAAGGACGTCGCCCTCTGCAAAGTAGAGACGGGCTTTATGTCCTTCCTGGAACAGGAATTTTCACATGGACAAAGGCCGCCTGCTGGATCTGGGAGGAAGACGGACTGTGGCTCAGCGCGCTGAGGATCTGCGAGATCCAGGACGGACTGTACTATCTGGAGGTGCTGGAGACGCATCCGGCGCACCGAAACAAGGGGTACGGCTCCCTTCTGTTTTCCCGTGTTTTAAGCACCATGAGGGAAGACGGCCCGTTCCGGCTCTGTGACTGCGTGAGCAAAAAGAACGTCGCTTCTTTGAAGACTCACGAAAAATGCGGCTTCCGGATCGTGTCGGAGAGCGGATATAATTATCTGTACGACGAGACGGACGAGCATGACTTCGGATTGGAATACAGCTGTCCGTGAAAAAAGTGAATTTTCGTCGTCGCCCAGCCGGGCGGCGACTTTTTTTGCCAAATTATAACTTTCGTGTTGACAAATCTAATAACAAGAAGTATAATTTTGACACTACCCAATCTATCAATCCCATCATGTAAAGGACGGCATATTACATGGCTAACATCAGCAAACAGGAAAAGGAAGAGCTCATCCAGACGCTGACACCGGCACTGCCGATGCTGCGGGCGGCTCTGGGAATCTCCCAGGGGGAGCTGGCTGAATATATCGGTATCTCCCGCCAGACCTATTGCGCGCTGGAGACCGGCAAGCGGGACATGAGCTGGGACACCTTCCTCTCCCTGTTTCTGTTCTTCATCTCCAACGAGGAGAGCAACAACTGTCTCAAGACGAAAAAGGGCTTCATCACGCAGGTCTACCGGACCGTGCAGTACCGGCCCAAGATCGATACCGTTCAATACCCGTAAGGGCTTGAAAATACCTACATACAAAGGAGAAAAGAGAACATGGACAACGATTCCGGCGGGCTTCTGAGTGCAGTCCTGATCCTTGTCATCGCGGCAGCCGTGATCTACATCGGCGTGCTGCTGGCTTCCGTCATCGCCATTGTGGCCGGTTCCGGCGGCGTTCTGTGGGGCGGCGGCACGGCCGTCGTGAACTACAGCAAGTCGGTCAAGGAAAACCTGATCGACAGCAACCGCAAGGCTGCGTAAGCAGACGCGGGCCCGGGAGGTGTGTGCTCCCGGCCGCGCATCATCACATCACTTAGGAGGAGAACACTATGGCAGCCGCTCCGCAGCCTGCTAAAAAAAGCTATTTCTTCGACAAGGGCTACCGTGATCTGGGCAACACCATCAAGGGAGCCTGGCGGCGGAACTTCGATTCCATCGCCGGCTATAAGCTCAATCTGTCCGACCTTGGCGACAAGTCCCTGATCCCCAAGGTGTTCCTGGCCATTCTGAACGTGCTGGCCATGATCGCCGTCATCGTATTCGGCTCGGCCATCACGGCGGTCATCAGCGGCATCAACATCGTGGTGCTGGTGGTGTTCATGGCGGCGGTGTATTTGGGCTTCACCGTCATCTGGCTGGTGGACCGTATCTATCTGATGCACAAGAAGATCTTCACCGCCTGCCATGAGTGCAAGGCCAAGAGCCTCATCCCCACCTACATCTGCCCCCGCTGCAAGGCCAAGCATACGAATCTGACCCCCGGCGTATACGGCATTCTCAAGCGCACCTGCAACTGCGGGGAAAAGCTGCCCACCGCCTTCTTCAACGGGCGGAAAACCCTGGAGGCGGAGTGTCCCCGCTGTGGTCACAAGCTCACCGACCGGGAGAGCCGCCCCATCTGCATCCCCATCGTGGGCGGGCGCTCCGTGGGCAAGACGGCCTTCATCACCGCCTTCTCCCGGGAGTTTATCGAGGCCGTCGCACCGGAGAATGGCTTCGACATCGAGTTCTACAACGACAAAAAGGCGGCCATCTACCGGGAGATCACCCAGGACTACAGCACCGGCAGCACCCGCATGACCACCCGGCCCCAGGACGTGAACCAGGCCAGTTCTGTGTCCTTCAGCTTCTTTGTCAAGCACCCGGAGCTCTCGCCGGAGCGGCTGGTGCACGTCTATGACATCGCCGGCGAGGTGTTCACCGACAACAGCGAGAACGAGGTGCAGCAGCAGTACGAATACTGCCAGGGCATCGTGCTCATCATCGATCCCCCATCGTGGGCGGGCGCTCCGTGGGCAAGACGGCCTTCATCACCGCCTTCTCCCGGGAGTTTATCGAGGCCGTCGCACCGGAGAATGGCTTCGACATCGAGTTCTACAACGACAAAAAGGCGGCCATCTACCGGGAGATCACCCAGGACTACAGCACCGGCAGCACCCGCATGACCACCCGGCCCCAGGACGTGAACCAGGCCAGTTCTGTGTCCTTCAGCTTCTTTGTCAAGCACCCGGAGCTCTCGCCGGAGCGGCTGGTGCACGTCTATGACATCGCCGGCGAGGTGTTCACCGACAACAGCGAGAACGAGGTGCAGCAGCAGTACGAATACTGCCAGGGCATCGTGCTCATCATCGATCCCTTTGCCATCCCCTCCATCCGCTATAAATACGAGGAACTGCTGGAGCCGGAGGATCTGGCCGGCATCGGCAAGGCGGATATCAACGACATCATCGACGCCTTCCTCAACAAGCTGCGCCAGGTCACGGGACTCAGCGACAGCAAAATGTCCTCCGTGCCTCTGGCCGTTATCATCAGCAAGATCGATTCCGCTGGACTGGAGCAGGACGTGGGCGCACGGGCCGTGAAAAAACTCATGGACGCCCAGCCGGAGCGCTTCACCGACTTTTTCGATACCCAGGATTATCTCTGCCGTCAGTTCCTCCGGAACAACGAGATGGAGAGCTTCCTCAACAGCATCAATATGCGCTTTCGGAACAACCGCTTCTTCGCCTGCAGTGCCATCGGCCACGCCCGGGACAAGGGCCGCTATCGCCCGGAGGGTGTGCTGCCCCCGATGGAATGGCTGTTCCGCAGTGCCGATCCGAAAATGGGCCAGCTGTGGCACGATCACAGCTTCTCCAAAAAGCCCCTTGGGGCCGATCATAAGAAGGAGGTCTGAGCATGGACGAATTCACCCCCCTGCACCTGTTCGACGATGAGCCCACACCCGCTCCCCGGGAGGAGCCCGTGACGGAGGAGGCCACCCCAGAGGCCGAACCCGCCGCACCCGAGGCCGCCGAGGAGGCCACACCGGTGGAGGAGACCCCGGCAGAGACAGCAGCGGAAGAACCAGCCCCCGCAGAGCCGGAGCCGTCTCCAGATGCAGCGCTGAGCGCGCAGCTGGAGCAACTGAACCAGACACAGCAGCAGCTTGCGGAGCGCATGGACGCCCTGAACGAGCTCTTCAGCCAACGGATTCTGTATGCCGCCCATGAGGAGAAGATCGTTGATCAGATGCACCGCGAGCTCCAGAAGTACAAGGAGGATCTGTACGCCCAGCTGCTGCGGCCCATCCTGCTGGACATTGTGGAGGTGCGCGACAGCATCCTGCGCATAGCCGCCACCTATCTGGCCCGGCCTGAGGGCGAGCAGAGCATCCCCAACAAGACCTTCTCCGACTACTCCTATGACCTGCAGGACATTCTGGAAAAGAACAACGTGGAGATCTATCACAGCGCCGGCGGCGATACCTTCACCCCCATCCGCCAGCGGGTCATCAAAAAGGTCCCCACCGCCGACGAGAGCCTTCATGGCAAGGTGGCAGAGTCCCTGTCCAGTGGCTACAGCTACGGCGGCAAGATCCTCTCCCCCGAGAAAATCAGCGTATATATCTACGAAAAGCCCGCAGAAAACTGTGAAAATGTGAATGACGAGGTAAGTGAAAATGGCTAAATACGTATTCGGTATCGACCTGGGCACCACCTATTCCTGCATCGCCTATGTGGACGAAAATGGCCGCGCTGTGGTCATCAATAACCAGGAGGGCACCAACACCACCCCCTCCGTGGTCAACTTTGCCAGCCCCACCCAGGTGGTGGTGGGCCAGGTGGCCAAGGAAAACGCCGTCATCGACCCCCAGAACACCGTCTCCCTGGTGAAAACCCTGATGGGCAAGAGCGCCTTCGCCATCAACTATAACGGCGAGGACAAGTCCCCCGAGGAGGTCTCTGCCTACATCCTCCGCAAGCTGACGGAGGACGCCGCCCGCCTCATCGACGCCGAGGTGCACGATGTGGTCATCACCTGCCCCGCCTATTTCGGCACCGATGAGCGCACCGCTACCCGCAACGCCGGTGAGATCGCCGGGCTCAACGTCATCGAGATCATCAGCGAGCCCACCGCCGCCGCGCTGTACTACGGCTGCTCCCGTGACCCCGAGGAGAAGACCATCCTGGTCTACGACCTGGGCGGCGGCACCTTCGACGTGACCATCATGCGCATCGCCCCCGGCAAGATTGAGGTCATCTGCTCCGACGGCAACCACGAGCTCGGCGGCAAGAACTGGGACGACGCGGTGATGCAGTATCTGGCCGGTGAGTTCTGCAACGAGACGAACTTCAGCGGCGATTTCGACGAGTACACCCAGCAGGATCTGCGCATCAAGGCCGAGCGGGCCAAGCAGCAGCTCTCCTCCCGGCCGGAGGTACCCGTCATGCTGGATGCCGCCGGTCTGCGCGCCCGCATCAACATTTCCCGCAGCACCTTTGACGAGATCACCCAGGCCCTGCTCAATGAGACCCTGGAGAAGACCGACGCCGCCATCGCCGCCGCCGCCAAGGAAGGCTACACGGTGGATGAGATCCTGCTGGTGGGCGGCTCCACCCGTATGCCCCAGGTGCGGGAGGCTCTGGTGGCCAAGTATGGCATGGAGCCCAAGATCCTGGAGCCCGACGAGGCCGTGGCCAAGGGCGCTGCCATCTACGCCCTGGGCGCCTACGAGCTGAAGGTGGAGGAGTGGAAGGAGAAGGTCGCCTCCGGCGAGGTGGATTCCCACGACGAGGAAGCCCAGGCAGAAGCCAAGAAGTATGAGGACGAGGCCACCGTCAGCACCGCCGATATCCCTGCCCTGCGGGGCCACCGGATGAGCGAGGTGCTCACCGTCGCCACCACCAAGAGCTATGCGCTGAAAGTGCTGCGGGGCGGCGTGGAGCAGTGCTGCAACATGATCATCAAGAACGTGGCCATGAAGGACGGTTCCGTCAGCGTCACCAAGCAGTTCGGTACCGCCGAGGCCGATCAGGAGACAGCGGAGCTGGTGGTATTTGAGAGCGACTTCACCGATGAGTACTTCCCCGTGGACGAGGACTTCGTTCTGGGCACCTGCTCCCTGGAGCTGCCCGGCGGCCTGCCCGAGGGCGCACCCATCCAGGTGACCTTCACCCTGAACAAGGAGGGTATCCTGGAGGTCACCGGTCTGGATATGACCGCCCGCAAGGAGATCCATGCCACCATGCAGGCAACGGCCGGCACCACCATGTCTAAGGAAGATGTCGCAGCGGCAAAGGCAAAATCCAAGAACGTCACTGTGGAATAAAGACGTGCTGCCTGCCACAAGAACCCCCTCTTGTGGCAGGCGCATTTTATAGGGAGGTATCACAATGGGAATACGCGTTGGAATTGATCTGGGCACCACCTTCAGCGCCGTGGCCCGGATCGACCCCGCCACGGGCAAGCCCGTGATCATCAGAAACTCTTTTGGCCTGTCCACCACGCCGTCGGTGCTGTGCTTTCAGCGGGATGGCAGTGTCCTGTTTGGCGATGATGCCAAGAACATGCAGGCCGTGGGCGATACCAACGCCGTGGCTTTCTTCAAGCGCAGCATGGGCAACCCGGACTTCGCCGTGGAGATCCTGGGCAAGACCTATTCCGCTACGGATCTGTCCGCCATCCTGCTGCAGAAGTTGAAGGAGGAGGCGGAGCAGGAGTGCGGCGAGAGCATCGATGCCGCCGTCATCACCGTGCCCGCCTATTTCCGGGAGCCAGAGCGCGCCGCCACCTTGGAGGCCGCACAGAAGGCGGGGCTGAATGTCATCAACATCATCAACGAGCCCACCGCCGCCGCCCTTGCCTATGGCCTGAACGAGAAGACAGAGCCGCAGACGGTGCTGATCTACGACCTGGGCGGCGGTACCTTCGACGTGACCCTGGCACGGATCGACCGGGACGAGATACGCATCCTGGGCAGCGACGGCGACCACGAGCTGGGCGGCAAGGACTGGGACGACTGCATCGCCCGGTATCTGGCCGGCGAGTTCCAGGAGAAGTACGGCGTTGACATCAGCCGGGATCCGGAAATGGTGGCCTCGCTGCTGGTCACAGCGGAGAACGTGAAGCGGCAGCTGACCCACCGGGACGCGGTCAAGGTGCCCATTTGCTTTCAGGGCATCCAGGGCAGAATCGACATTACGGAGCATATCTTCGAGGATATCTCCAGCTTTCTCATCGGCATCACCCGGGAGGTCATCGACCGGCTGATGGACTCCGTGGAAATCGGCTGGAGCCAGGTTGACGGCGTGATCCTGGTGGGCGGCTCCACCCGTATGCGCATGATCCACAACTACGTCCAGGAAATGTCCGGCAAGCCGCCGCTGTACGGCGTGCACACGGACGAGGCCGTGGCCCTGGGCGCCGCCATCCGCGCCAACATCACGGAAACCGGCGAGGCCGTGTCTCTGAGCGGGCGAAAGAGCCGTGGCGGCGAAATGGTGGCCATCCGGGGCGCCAAGGCCGTGACCGATGTCACGGCCCACTCCATGGGCATGATCGCCGAGAGCGAGGATGGCGAGGCCTATATCAACAGCACCATTATCAAGAAGAATAAATCCATTCCCGCCGCCGATACCCGTTCCTACAAGCTGCGCACCCACAGCGGCGACAACGAGCTGGAGGTCTATGTGCTCCAGGGGGATCATCGCCGTCCCCTGGACAACACCATCATCCACAAATACGTCATCTCTGGCATCAAGCGCACCAACTCGCCCTCCGCCATCATCGATGTGACCTATGCCTACACCGTCAACGGCGTGGTGGAGGTGTCTGCCGTGCAGCAGGAGACGGGGAAGAAGCTGTCCATCCGGGTAGAACCCGTGCCGGAGGATATGAGCTGGACGGATCTCTCCCCCCGGGAGAACCGGTCCGGCAGCGGCGGACGGATGCCCTCCGTGGACGTGCTGCTGGCCGTCGACCTGTCCGGCAGTATGTATATGAACAACGGTGAACCCATCAGGGAGGCCAAGGCCGCCATGGACACCTTTGTGGATCAGATGGATCGCTCCTGCGTCCGCATCGGTGTTCTGGCCTTTGCCGACCAGACGGAGCTGGTACAGGCACTCAGCGACAACTATAAGGCGGTGCACCGGGCCATCTCCCGGCTGGAGTCCGTAAAGGTGGGCTTCGGCAACAGGACGCATCCCTTTAATCAGGCGCTCAGCCTCCTGCAGGGTGGTCTGCTGAAAAAGCAGGGCGAGGTTCGCTATGTGGTGGTGCTCACCGACGGCTGCTGGAGCAACAGCTCTGCGGCCATCAACGCCGCCAAGAAGTGTCACCGGGATGGCATCGAGGTCATGGCCCTGGGCTTTGGAACCGCCAACGAGAGTTTCCTCCGGGAGATCGCCTCCACGGACGAGTTCGCGTCCCTGACCGATCTGTCCGGCCTGAGCAGTTCCTTCTCCAAGATCGCCCAGGCCATCGGAGATGGTTCCACCGGCCTGCGCGTGAAGGAATAAGGAGAGACATATGGCAGACAACTGGTATATCATTCTGGAGCTGGACTTCGACCCCCCGGTGGAGGACGAACAGATCATCTCCGCCAAGATCGACGAGCGGGCCAAGTTCTGGTCCACCCATTTCAACGACTTCAAATTCGGCGCACAGTACCGCGCCTGGCACCAGGGTCTCCCCCGCATCAAAAAGGAGATGCTGGGCCCGGCCAACATCCGCGCCCAGTTGGCCGCCGATGCCTGCACCCAGGTCTATGGACCGGTGGATCGGCTGCTGAAAACCATCGGCCGCAAGGGCTACATCACCGGCGAGGAGGGGGACAAGCTCGCGCAGAAGCAGAAGGTCTCTCTGGACGTGGTGAAGCGCCGGGCCACCAAGCTGGGTATCAAGTGGGACAGCAGCGGCGGCGGCAAGGACTACCAGGCCACCTATGACAAGTATTACAAGGCAAAGCCCCAGAATGCCGCCTCCTTCGACGGCCTGAAGCCGATGCTGGCTGCCTTCGGCGTGGAGGATCTCTATGCCTTCCTCTATGCTGGCACCGACACCAAGGATGGCAGCAAGCTGCCCTGCGACAGCCTGCGGCAGCGGAGCGCCGAGCGGAAAAAGAACGAGTTCTTCAAAAACGACAGCGTCAGCGGCACCGGCGCCAAGCTGTGCGGCCAGTGTGAGCTCACCTTCAAGGACGAGAGCAGCAAGGCAGTCTATGACCAGTATCTGGAGTATGTCCGCCGCCGGGCCATTCTGGACGATGCCCGGAACATCGCGGACATCTCCGGTACGCTGAGCAACGAGGAGTACGACGTATACATCGGGCAGCTGACCCAGCTGTTCCGCGACCGCAAGCAGGCGGAGGACGTTCTCGTGGCCTTCTGCAAGGTGGAGAAGATCACCTGCCCGGCCATCCAGGCAGAGCGACCCAAGCTCAACGTAAAGGTATGCCGCTGCGGCTGCATCAATGACGTGTCCGACGGCCGGCGGGTGTGCAGCAACTGCGGATTGGAGCTGGAGATCAAGTGCCCCAAGTGTGGCACCGTCAACGATGCCAACATCAAGGTCTGCAAGTGCGGCTTCCGCTTTGAGAACCTCGACCGGGCCCTGGCCTTGTGCGAACAGGCGGAACACGCCATCGATGCCCTGGAGCTCACTGTGGCCCGGGCCCATCTCAGCGACGCCGGGCGCTACTGGCCCGGCAGCAGCCGGGTGCAGGCCCTGGAGGGCCGCCTGCGGGAGGTGGAGCAGCGTGTGGGCCGCGAGGTAAGCAAGCTGCGCAGCGCCATGCAGGAAAAGCACTACTGCGAGGCCCGCAGCCTGTATGCCGGTATCCGCAAGCTGTTTTCCGGCTATTCCGACGCCGCCATGGAGGAGGAGATCAGCCAGGCCATCGCCAAGGCCCAAGCCCTGCTGAGTCAGGCCAAGGCGGCCCGGGTGGAGAAGGATGTGTTTGAGCTGTGCGCCCGGGCCTATGAGCAGTGCGCCGACCTGCCCGGTGTGAAGGAGCTGATGCCGCCGCCCGCGGCGGTGACGGGTCTGCGCGTCACGCCGGATCCCCTGAGCCGCAGCAACCGTGTCTCCTGGCAGGGCAGCAGCGACCGCTCCATCCGCTATGTAGTCGTGCGCAGCGCCACCGGCTGGATCCGGCAGATCGCGGAGGGGGAGGTCATCTACCGCGGCAGCGCCTCCACCTACGCCGACGGCGGTATCAAGCCCGGCCTGACCTATTACTACAATGTGTTTGCCGAACGTGCCGGTGTGTGCTCCCCGGCGGACAAGGGCGCGTCGGCGGTCAATCTGTTCGAGATCTCCCATGTGGCCCTGACGGCGGCGGATGCCTCGCTGCGGCTGTCCTGGGATCCCTTGCCCGAAAACGCCACCGCCGAGCTCTATGAGCTCTCCGGTGGCAGCAAGAAGTACATCGCCTCCACCTCCTCCGACTGCTATCTGCTCTCCGGCCTGCGCAACGGCGTCAGCTATTCTTATCAGGTGCAGCTGGCCTATCAGGTGGACGGCAAAAAGCAGCTCACCCCCGGCGTGAGCAAAAGCGGTGTGCCCGACTGCCCGCCGGAGCCCATCGACACCCTGCGGGTCAGGGCCGGGCAGGACGACAGCTTTGAGGCCGTGTGGACCCAGGAGGGGAACCTGGATGTTCGCCTGTTCTGCACCACCAAGAAACCCGACCATCTCCCCGGGGACATCGTTCCCCTGTCGGAGCTGGAACGGGAGATGCGGCCTCTGCAGCAGCGGCCCCTGTCCCCGGCCGCCCAGCGTGAGCTCAAGCCCGGTCAGCGGGGCGCGTCCTTCCAGCACAGCGGCACGGAGCTGCTGTATGTCACCGCCGTGGTGGTGAAGTCCGGATCCGCCGTATTTGGCTCCCTGGCCCGGGCCTGCAAGGGAGAGACGGTACAGATCAGCGGCATACAGCCGGTAAACGGGAAGCTCCACATCTACATGACCGTGCCGCCCACGGCCACGGGCTTCGTGGTGCTCTACCGCTTCGACCAATTCCCCACGGAGCTGGGCGATCAGCAGGCCACCCGCCGCTACGTCCCCCTGAAGCAGTATCAGCTCAACAGCGCCATCGTGCTGGACAGCCCGGAGCCCCGGCGCTACTACGTCTCCGTCTTTGCCGAGTTCCGCCGCGACGGGGATAAGGACTACTCCGCCGGCGCGGACTACCTGTTCGACAACTCGCCCCGGGAGAACATCACCTACTCCATCGCGGTCAACCGCCCGCTGCTGGGTGAGAAGCACATTATGCTGGAGTTTGAGGCGGCGCATCCGTCCTTTGAACTGCCCGCCATCGACATCATGTCCGCCGTGGGGAACGTGCCGATGTTCAAGGCATCGGCACGGCTGCTGCACAGCATCCCGGCCCAACACGTGGACGGCAGTCTGCGCGTGAAGATCCCCCTGCCCAAGGGCCTGGCCCGGGGCACCTATATCAAGGCCTTTTTGCAGGATGAAAAGGCACAGGCAGGTCATCAGCTGCGCCTGAAGCTGCACTCCAGCTATCAAATCAGTTAAAGGAGGCCCCGTCATGGGAATGAAAACCACCTTCATCTGCCCCTATTGCTTTGAAAAGCGCAAGCTGTCTGAGGTACAGTTCCGCTGCACCAACCGCCGCTGCGCCGATTTCGACGACTTGGAGATGACCCGCTACGAAAACGGTAATCTCAAAATGCCCAAAAAGGGCAAGAAAACCTTCTCCGTGCCCGCCAAGAACGCCTTCTCCGTGCCCGCCTCCGCCAAGTGCCCGGAACCGAACTGCGGCTGCACCACCTACAAGCGGATTTGCCCCGCCTGCCACAACGAGCTGCCCGAGAGCACCCTGGCCGGACGGGATATGATCATCTCCGTGGTGGGCTCCCGCGCCACCGGCAAGAGTCACTTCGTGGGCGTTATCATCAAGGAGCTCCGCGACCGCATCTCCGTCAGCTTCGACGGCGCCCTGGAGGGCTTTGGCGACAGCTACCAGCGCTGGCAGGAGAGCTTTGCCAACAACCTCTATGACCGCGGGCAGAAGCTGGAGCTGACCAAAAGCAGCATGCAGAGCGTCAACAACGGTGCCTATCGCCCGCTGATTTTCAAGCTGAAGCTGCGCCACAAGGCCCTATTCAAGGAGTCCATTGACAGCTTCACCATCGTCTTCTTCGACACCGCCGGTGAGGATCTCAACGACGAGGACACCATGAGCACCGTCAACAAGTATATTTACAACTCCTCCGGCATCATCTTCCTGCTGGATCCCATGCAGATCCCGGACGTGGCCAACCAGCTGCCTGAGGAGACGGTACAGCGGGCCGCCGCCATCGACCGCCGCACAGCCGCCCAGGCCGACGACATCATGACCCGCGTATCCCGCCTGATCCGCAAGGCCAACCACCTGTCCGAGGGCAGCAAGATCGATATCCCCGTGGCCGCCGTGTTCTCCAAGTTCGACGCCATCGAGGGCATCGTCCCCTCCGACTGCACCGTTCACAGCCCCAGCCCCCACTGCCAGGAGCGACGCTTTGACCTGTCCGACTGGCACAATGTCAACTCCGAGATCCTGGCTCTGCTACAGGAGTGGGGAGCCGACGCCTTCATCTCCCAGCTGAAAACCAACTACAGCAATTTCTCCTACTTTGCCGTCTCCGCCCTGGGCCTGCACAACAACCCCGACAACGCCGGACGCATTCAGCGTCCCCGGCCCCACCGCATTGAGGATCCGTTCCTGTGGCTTCTCAAGGAAAACGGCGTGATCAAGGCCAAGTGAGCCTATTTCATCGGAAGAGGTGACAACGATGCCCTTACATCAAATCATCTATACCTCCTGTATGCGGGGCATACGGGGCGTCAACGACGGCCAGCAGGTCTTCTCCTACGACGTGGCCTTCCCGGATCCCGATAACGATGAGGTCAAGAGTCTCTTTTCCTACCAGCCGCCGCAGCTGGAACTGGGCCCCGACCAGCTCATGACGGATGAGCTGGCCCGCACATTGCCCCGCTCCTTCACCTATCGCCGGCTGGACAACGGGATGAGCACCCTGTCCCAGAATGTCTATCTGGGCCGGGACTACTCCGGCGGCGCCTCCCGCTTCGGCAACCATCTGAGCCATGTGGTGCTGGCGGAGGAGGATCTGCCCTGCTACCCCTGCGAGCTCTATGGCGGCGGGCTGCTGCGGGATCACATGGAGTTTGCGGAGGTCAACAACCCCGACCGACCCGACTTTTTGCCCGAGCCCGAGCTGCAGCGGGGCTATGTGGTGGATCCCGACGAGGTGGAGCACTTTCTGGAATTCGGCCAACGCAAGGAGCTGTTCAAGCAGATGCTCTGCGCCGTGCTGTCCTATGAGTCCGCCCGCAAGCGGCTGGTGATCTGTGACGAGCCGGAGAACATCCTCCTGTGGATCGCCGCCATCGAGTACGCCCTGCCTCTGCCGACGGCCCTGGACATCAACTTCACCACCTATGAGTATGACCCGGAGCTGTCCGCCTCCCAAATCTGCGGCGTGGTGCCCCGGGGCACCCACTACACGGCCCAGAGCCGTACGCAGCACTTCGTCTTCGACTTCTACGACGGGTACTACGAGGAGCTGGAGCTGGACGGCCCCTTCTTCGACTTCCTGGACATCGTCTCCTATGACAGCCTCCGAGATTTCCACCGCTTCCTCACCGAGGGCTACCGCTACCGCAAGGCCGACGAAGAGCTCTACGATGCCTACCGCCTGTACGATCTGCTGAGCATCGGCCTGGACGGCGTGGAGACGGGGGATCTGCGCCGGGCCCTGACCTTTGCCCAGCGATACGCCCTGCCCGGTGAGAAGCTGCGGATCTTCCGCTGCCTGCTGGAGCAAAAGGACGTGCTGCTGCACATGGAGCCCGATAGCTTCCTGCTCCTGCTGCGCTATGTACTCTCCCTATACGATGAGCTGGCGCCGGAGCAGCGCAGCGAGGTGCACGATGTCGCCGTGGATCGGGTGCTGTATGCCTTCCTCCGCTGCGGCGGGGACAAGGAAGCCTTCACTGCCTTCTACAAGGACATGGCCGCCGCCTGCGAACAGGGCGGCTTCCGCCTGGCCTCCCAGCTGATGCAGCCCGACAGCCGCAAGAAGCTCTTTGGCGTGCTACAGGCCGACAGCGACCCCTGGCAGGTCGTCTTTATCGTCCAGGTGGTCTCCGCCTATGTGCGCGAGCAGCGCGTGCCCCTGCGTGAGCTGGCCCCCGACACGCCGCTGGGCCAGACCTACGGCGGGCTTCTACAGGCCGTGTGCGGCCAGGGCAGCCAGAGTGCCCGCCTCCTGCTCAGCAGTATCCAGGATGCCTTTGTCGACGACTGCGACTACCTGGTTCACATGACGCTGTATCTGGAGCAGCTGCTGCCACCCGGCAGCGAACAAGAAACAGCGGCCCTATGGTCTTATCTGGAGACACTGCTGCTGCGGCAGGGCCCGTCCTATTTCGACCGCGCCTGCGGCATACTGGCCGACGCGCAGCGCTATGAGTGCCTGAGTCATCTGTTCCTCCGAGCCCTGGCCCAGACGCACTCCGCTGACGAGGCCCAGAAGCTCTTCCGCCGCCACTGGCGGGACTTCCCCGCCATGGATGCGGCCTACGATCAACAGTATGGCGACCAGCTGCTGCGCAGCTACTTCGACCGTCTGCTGCTCTGTGACAGCAGCGATGCCTACCAGCCTAAGCGCAAGCTCTTTGATCTGCTCTTTGCCCATCGCCGGGATGTGGACATCGTGCCCGAGCTGGTGCGGGAGCTGCTGCGGCCCATCCCCTATGGAGCCCTGGAGCCGGAGGATGCGCAGCTGGTCAAAAACGCCTTCGGCTACCTCTACAACGACCTGCGCCGGGAGGTGAAGGGCAAGCTCCTGCTGCTGGTCATCGGCCTGACGCTGGAACAGTGCCGGGATACCAACCAGCTGCGGGACGCCACCGGTAAGCTGCGCCGCCTGACCCAGGAGAACCCGGCGGATCTCACCCCGCTGACGGAGCGGGGCGTGCAGGACTACTTCGACTGGCTGCTGCCCGGTGCCTGCGCGCTGTGTCAGCATACCGGCGACCTGGCCGACCTGTACGAGCTGTTTGCCATGCCCCAGGGCATCGCCGTCATCTTCTTCGCCTCCTGCGCCCGCTGCTTCCTCAAGCAGAGCCGCAGCGACCGGGACTACGACGGCTTCTGCCAGTTCCTGGGTCTGGCCTTCGACCGGGGCACGCCCCGGATCCGTCAGGAGCTGGGCGCGGTGCTCCGCAAGCTCAGCAAGCAGCGCCTGACCGACCTGGATGCCGCGGTGCGGGTCATGTATCAGCATGACCGCCTGGCCCTGCGGGACTGGGACGAGATCCTGCAAACAGCCCAGGCCGCCACCCCCATTCTCAGCGGCCTGTCCAGCCTGTTCAAGCGAAAAAAAGACTGATTTACCCATCTGTACCTCAAAACCATTTGAATAAAAAGAAAAGGAGATATCATTATGCCTAATTCCTGGGAACTGACCGACGAGCAGCGCGAGGAGATCAATCGCCGCAACAAGGAGATCGGCGCGGAGTACAACCCCGAGACCGGCAAAAAATGGAACAACACGGAGAACACCGGTGACGGCGAAACCACGGACTCCCGCGAGGAAAAAGAGCGCGTCCGCTGAATTAACATGAAAGGAGAGCGGTGCTATGAGCTATGAGCAAAAGACCGGCGAACTGATGACCCGTGCCACCCAGATCATGAGCAGCGGCATGGAGCTGGTGGATCTGTTTGTCAACAAGAACTACCTCATCGACCTGGACAAGTGCCAGCCGGTGCCCATGGAGCCCGGCCAGCGTTCTTTTTCCTATATGTCCCTGTATGAGATCAGCAAGATTGTCTATGACAGGGACGAAAATATCAATGACAAGCTGGTCAGCGTATACAGCGCCCTCTCCAACTTTGGCAGCACGGCGCTGCTGGTGCTGTTCAGCGACGCAAACGGGGTGAAGTTCTATCTAGGCACCCGGGACACCCGCCAGCCCAATGTGGCCCGGGAGATCCTGAAAAAGAGCCTGCGGGGCAACTTCCCCGGCATCGAGATCAAGGAGCAGGTCTCCAGCCATGTGGCCCGCCTGCTGGAGGGCCACATCCCCGATGTCTACTCCAACCGGGCCGTCTCCGCCGTGTCCATCGTGCCCAGCCCCCGTGACGACGACAAGGCACATTTTGTCCAGGGCCTGGAGAAGTTCATTGACTCCATGTCCGGCGAGAGCTACACGGCGGTGTTTGTCTCCTCCCCCCTCAGCAAGTCCGAGCTGGAGGCCAAAAAGCGGGGCTATGAGGAGCTCTACTCCGCCCTGTCCCAGTGCGCCCAAGTGAACCTGACCTACAGTGAAAACGACAGCGAGGCCATCGCCCGGGGCATCAGCGACAGTTTCTCCACCGCCATCAACGAGGGCATCAGCGACACCACTGGCACCAACACCAGCACCGGCAGCTCCGACTCCCGCTCCCGCAACCACGGCAGCAGCTTCGGCCTGTTCGGCATGGGGCACAGCTCCGGCAGCGGCCGCGCCAAAACCACCACCAGCAACTCCGGCAGCTCCAGCAGCCATGCCACCACCCGTTCCGAGTCGGAGACCAAGGGGAAAACCACCTCCGACACCACCACGACCACCAACGGCACCACCTCCACCATCGCCCTGACCCGGCAGAACAAAACCGTACAGGCCCTGCTGGGCCGCATCGACGAGCAGCTGGAGCGGATCAAGAACTGCGAGTCCTATGGTCTGTGGGACAGCGCCTGCTACTTCATCGCCGAGAGCCAGGAGACCGCCCTGGTGGCGGCCAACACCTTCAAGGCCATCGTGGCCGGCGAGAAGACCTCCGTGGAGAACTCCTTCATCAACCTCTGGGACAACGAGTATGAACACGCCGACAACAGTCTCATGGTCATGGACTATCTGCGCTACGGGCAGCACCCCCGCTTCCGCTATCTGCCAGCCGCTGGCAGCAGCGGCTATACCGAGCAGATCGTCACCCCCGCCAGCCTCATCAGCGGTCTGGAGCTGCCCGTTCTGATGGGCCTGCCCCACAAGTCCGTCAGCGGTGTCACCTCCGTCTCCTCTGCAGAATTCGGACGCAATGTCTTTTCCAAGGTCAGCGCCCGGAGTTACCGGAACATCGACCTGGGCGCCATTTACCACATGGGCGAGGTGTTCGGGGGCAGCCGCGTCCGCCTGGATCTAGAGAGCCTGTCCGCCCACTGCTTCATCACCGGCTCCACCGGCTCTGGCAAGTCCAACACCACCTACAAGATCATCGAGGAACTGGTGGCCGAGAAGAACGGCGTGAAGTTCCTGGTCATCGAGCCCGCCAAGGGCGAATATAAGCTGGCCTTCGGCGGTATGCCCGGCGTGAACATCTTCACCACCAACCCCAAGTATTACAATATGCTCAGCATCAACCCCTTTGCCTTCCACGAGGAGGTACACGTGCTGGAGCACCTGGATCGCCTCATCGAGATCTTCAGCGCCTGCTGGCCCCTGTACGCGGCCATGCCCGCCCTGCTGAAGGCCTCCTTTGAACAGGCTTACATCCGCCACGGCTGGGATCTGAACCACTCCATCCACATCGATCGCGGCAACGGCAAGTTTCCCTCCTTCCGGGATGTGGTGGAGATCCTCCCGGAACTGCTGAACAAGTCCGAGTTCTCCGCCGAGACCCGGGGCGACTACATCGGCTCCCTGGTCACCCGGGTGGAGTCCCTGACCAACGGCCTTCTGGGCCAGATCTTCACCGGCGCCGCCGTGGAGGATACCGTTCTCTTTGACGAGAACACCATCGTCGACCTCAGCCGCATCGGCTCTGCGGAGACCAAGGCGCTGCTGATGGGCGTGCTGGTGCTCAAGCTCAGCGAATACCGCCAGAGCACCGCCACCGGCACCAACAGTCTGCTCAAGCACGTCACCATCCTGGAGGAGGCCCACAATCTGCTCAAGTGCACCTCCGTCGAGCAGGGCCAGGAGTCCTCCAACGTCCAGGGCAAATCCGTGGAGATGATCGGCAACTCCATTGCGGAAATGCGCAGCTATGGCGAGGGCTTCATCATCGTAGATCAATCCCCCTCCGCCGTGGATATCTCTGCCATCAAGAACACCAATACCAAGATCGTCATGCGCCTGCCCGAGTCCGGCGACCGGGAGGCCGTTGGCCAGGCCATCGGCCTCAGCGAGGAGCAGATCCTGGAGCTGAGCCGCCTGGATATGGGCGTGGCGGCGGTGTATCAGAACAACTGGCTGGAGGCCGTTCTCACCAAGATCGACAAGAGCAGCGACCACTACGCCGTCAAGTCCGTCCCGGTCAACGACCGCCAGGAGCAGCTGTGTCTGCTGGGCGAGCTGCTGGGCGAGCTGGTGTCGCAGCAGGACAGCAGCGACTTCAATATGTCCTGGTTCAACTCCATCCTCAACCGCTCCCGCGTGCCGGAGTATCTGAAGACCCGCTACCGCCGCTACCTCCTGGACTACCAGGCCCAGTGCCGCGGCAAGCAGAAGAACCGGGCCTTCTCGACCCTGGTGTGGCAGCTGCTGAACTGCGGCGATGTGTTCCGTATGTTCGAGGACAAGCTGCCACCGGTTGCCCGGAAGAAGACGGATATCAACCAGGACTATCGCCGCCGATGCAACGAGTGGGCCGATCTTGTGTATGACCAACTGCCCCTCTACGCCGACTTTTACGACAAGAAGACCCGCGACACGGTTTTTATGAGCCTTCTGCTTCACAAGATCGACACAGAGGCCCACAACACGCAGTACAAGCTGGTGCTGTACTGCATCGGATAAGGAGAATCCATATGTCACAGTATCAGGACAGCCGCCAGGGAGGCACGGATCCGGAGCTCATGGCTGAGCTGGACGGCAAGTACCGCCAGTACCGGGAGGGTGACGAACCCTCCGACCGCCAGAGGCAGTTGGATGAGCTGTACGCCCTGCGCGCCGAGCTTCTGCAGCACAAGGGGGGACAGGAGAGCGACGACGAGGATCCCGCACCGCCAGAGAAGACCCTGGTTCTGCGTCGCCACAGGTGACCGCCCATGCTTACCATTGCCTATCAGCAGCTGAACCCGGCGGAGAAGACGCTCTATGAGCGCTTCAGCGCCGCCTTCCATCGCCATGCCACCAGCATCGACGCCGGCGGCGTTGGCCGGAATGTGGATGCCATGAAGGTGCTGCTGGCCGTCTTGGGGGATGAGCCCGCCGTCACCTACTTCGACCGCACCCAGCTGCGCCGCAGTGCATCTCTTTTGGGCGGACTGCAGCTCCATCTCATCGGGGCCCTCTCCCCCGCCCGGGCCCGCCAGAAGGACGCAGAGCTAGAGGCCGCCCGGGTTCGCGCCCTGGAGGAGATCGGGCTGCTGAACCCCATCACCGGCTACGATAAGCTCATCTGTATCTATGAGTACCTCCAGGATCACGTCCGCTATGACCAACAGGAGCTGGAGGCCTGCTGCCGCCTGGGCCGCAGCCCCAACCCCGACGCGCACAATGCTTATGGCTCCCTGGTCAAGGGCTCCGGCGTGTGCGACGGCATCGCCTCTGCTTTCTGTCTGCTGGCCCAGTCCATGGGCTTTCCCTGCACCGTGGTCGGCGGCGAGGCCACCTTCCTGTCCACCGGCTTTTCCGAGCACTCCTGGAACGTGCTGCAGATCGGCCCTCGCTTTTACCATGTAGATGCCACCTGGGATGTCAACCGCAAAGCCACCAGCGGCGAATACGCCTATGACTACTTCTGCGTCAGTGACGACACCGTGAGTCACGACCACCAGTGGCCGCTGCAGGCCGTCCCGGCCTGCACCCACGAGGACGCATCGTTTTACCGGAAGAGCGGCTGCTTTGCCAACAACCTCACCCAGCTGGAGGAAATCTTCACCCGCTATGCCAAGAGCCGCCAAACCGTAATACGGGCCCGGCTGGCCGAGGGCATCGCCATTCCGGCCCCGGAGGAGCAGCACCTGGCCTCCCGCCTGCAGCGTGCAGCATCTGCCGCAGGCCGCCACGGCTCCTTCCGCTTCAGCTGGAACCCCCGCACCCGCTGCTTTTTTGCCAAATTTGAATCATAGGAAGAGAGAAGATGAAACAAGACAAGACCCAGCCGGCGAAAAAGAGTTACTTTTTCGGCCCCGGCTTCCAGGACATCGGCGCGGCCATCAAAACCTCCTGGCAGCGCAACGCCCAGAGCGCCCGGCGCTACTATGAGCGCTACGGCGAAAAAGGCCTCATGAGCTTCCAAGGCGTATATTACCTGTTCTGCGCCCTGTCGGTGGTGACCTTCGGCACCATCTTCTTTGCCGCTATCAGCGCCGTGATGCTGACGGTGGTGTCCGTGTTCTTCATCGCGGTCTACCTGGGCTTCAGCGCCGTCTGGCTCTTTGACCGGGCCTATCTCACCCGCCACAAGATCTTCACCGCCTGCGGTGAGTGCAAAAGCAAGTTCCTCATCCCCACCTATCTCTGTCCCAACTGCGGCACCCGGCACTCCAACTTGACCCCCGGGGCCTACGGTATCCTGCACCGCACCTGCAACTGCGGGCAGAAGCTGCCCGCTACCTTCTTCGGCGGCCGCCGCAAGCTCCGGGCCATCTGCCCCCGCTGCTTCGAGGCGGGCCGGGCCACCTTCCTCAACGACCGGGAGAGCCGCCCCCTCTGCATCCCCGTAGTGGGTGGTCGCTCCGTGGGAAAAACAGCCTACATCACCGCCTTTTCCAAGCGCTTTGTGGAGTTCGTCGCGCCCCAGAATGGTCTGGAGGTCGAGTTTTACGACCGCGCCAAGGAGACCATGTATGCCGAGATCAAGTCGGACTATGCCCGGGGCAGCACCCGCATGACCGCCCGCTCCATGGATCTCACCCGGCCCAGCTCCATCTCCTTCAGCTTCTTCGTCAAGCACAAGTCCCTGAAGCCCGAGCGCCTGGTGCACATCTATGACATCGCCGGCGAAGTGTTCACCGACAGCAGCGAAAACGAGGTGCAGCAGCAGTATGAATACTGCCAGGGCATCATCTTCATTCTGGATCCCTTTGCCATCCCCACCGTCCGCGCCCGCTATGGCCACCTCCTGAACGCCGTGGACGCGGCCAGCATCGGCAAGGCAGACATCAACGGCGTCATCGACGTGTTCATCAACAAGCTCCGGGAGGTTACCGGCCTGACGGATCAGAAGATGTATCAGGTGCCTATCGCCGTGGTCATCGGCAAGACCGACTCCGCCGGTCTGCGGGAGCTGTTTTCCGACGAGCAGGTGGAGGAGCTGATGTACCGCTTCCCCCGGGGAAAGATCTCCCGCAGCGACGCGCTGGACTATCTCTGCCGCCGTTTCCTCATCGATAACGACATGGAGAGCGTGGTCAATGCCATCACTCTCCGCTTCAAAACCAACCGCTTCTTCGCGGCCAGTGCCATCGGCCACAGCCGCGATGCCGGGCCCTATAACCCCACGGGGGTACTGGAGCCGGTGGAGTGGATCTGCACCCAGGCCGACCCCCAGCTGGCGGCCCTGTGGGTCAAGGGGCAGTACGGCAAAAAGCCCCTGACGGAGATTCCCGCGGAAAGAGAGGGTTAAGCCATGTTTGAGATTCTTTTCTATATTGTTCTGATTATCATCATCGCCGGTCTCATCATGGTGGGTACCAACATCCTCTATGACCTGGCTGCCGCCGTGCTCCCCTTTGCCGCCGTGCTGCTGATCGTGGTAGGGCTGGTGGTGGGTCTGGTGGAGGCCGTGCGCAACACCTTCTCCGCCTATAAGGACGTGTACGGGAAGGGAGGAAAGACGAAATGATGACGTTTTTCCGCGACCTCTGGGCGCAGCTGCTGGACTACCTCTCTCTCTATGAAAAGCTCATCACCGGGAGCTATTACGGCGACCTCTTTGGCCGCTACTTCTCCTTCAGCGGCTTCATCGTGGGCCTGATCTTCGTGCTGCTGGTGTATTTTTCCAGCACCGACGCCAACAAAAAGACCGGCTTTTTCAAGGTGCTGCCCTTCATCGCCGTGATCAACAGCTGCGCCGTGCTGCTGCTTTTCTTCGGCGGCGATCTGCACCAGGGCTATGTCTTCCAGGACGTGGACGCCCTCTATAACTACCCAGACAATCTCCTCTCCGGCTTTTTGCTGACGCTGGTGCTTTGCTCCTGCTACCGGGGCATGGGCGGCCGGGCCTTCCTGTTCGGCCTGTCTGCCCACATCGCCCTGCCCCTGCTGCATCTGCGGGATATCGGCCAGTTCAACGACTTTCTGCCCTTCCTGTATCTGCTGCTGCGGCTGCTGCTGGTGGGCTTTGTCTGCCTCATCATCAGCCACCGCCGATACTTCTTCACCAGCTGGATCTGGTACTTCGGCTTCCATATGCTCCTGCGCACGGCGGCCTACTTCCTGCCCCTTCTGTGCCGGGAGCTGGAGCTCCAGACCGCGTACTACCCCGGCTACACCGTCCGCAGTGCCCTGCGCTATTTCTCCGGCTTCACCGTGGATGCCATCGCCTTCCTGGTGGTGCTGGCCTTTGCCATCGTATTTGAAAAGGCCGTCCTGCGCAGACCCAAAAGAGCCCTGTAATCCCTTCGGAGGTGCTGTATGAGAACCGTCGGCAATATACTGTGGATCCTCTTTGGCGGCGCGCTGCTGGCCCTGCTGTGGGCCCTGGCCGGGCTGCTGTGCTGCCTGACGGTGGTGGGGATCCCCCTGGGCCTGCAGTGCTTCAAGTTCGCAGGCTTTGTCCTGCGCCCCTTTGGCCGCACTGTGGTCTACAGCAGCCGCACCGGCCATTTTCTGGTGAATCTGCTGTGGCTGCTGCTGTGCGGCTGGGAGCTGGCCGTGGCATCCCTCTGCGTGGGGGCACTGTGGTGCCTGACCATCGTGGGCATCCCCTTCGGCCTGCAGAGCATCAAATTCGCCCAGCTGGCCGCCATGCCCTTCGGGGCCCAGGTGGTTCGGGCCCCCGTGTGATATGCGATCTGTGCGAAAGGAGGTATTCCCATGCGTGATGCAGGCAGCGATGTCAGTTCCAGCCCGGAAAACGACGTCCGCGATGTAAACGAGACCCATCCGCCCGAGGCGGAACAGCCGGATGACGAGCTGTCCGCCGAGCTGGACAGCAAGTACGACGAATATATTCAGGAGGGCAAGCTCTACTCCTTCGAAAAGTCGGATGACAAGCTGGAGGACGAGGATGAGAACCCCTATCAGCACTACATCGACGAGGGCGAGGTCAACGAGCGCCCCCCGGAGGGCCTCACCGACGTGGAAAAGACCAGCCTGAAGGAGGAGACCGGCTGGTCAGATGAGGTGGTCAACTCCATGCGCTCCCCGGAGGAGGCGGCGATCTACAAGAACGCCAACCTGAAGGAGGCAGAGATCGACGGCCGCCCCTGCCTGATCCGTGAGGATATCCCCATGGATCAAAAGGACGAGTTTGGCCGCACCAACCGCCAGCGCATGGAAAACGGCAACGCGCCCCTGACCGCCTCCGGGGAAACGGTGGAGCTCCACCACATCGGCCAGCGGCAGGACAGCCCCCTGGCCGAGCTGACCACCCAGGAACACCGCGGCAAGGGCAACGACGCCGTTATGCACGACAAGAACGTCCAGTCGGAGATCGATCGGAGCGCGTTCGCCACCGAGCGCAAGCACCACTGGGAGAGCCGTGCGGAATCCGCATGAGCAGGGAGGATACGACATGGAACAGATCATTCGTCTCATCAGCGATCTGGAGGATATGCGTCACCTGATGCCGGCTTCCGCCGCCCAGGTACGGGAGGCGGAGCAGGCCCTGGGCCTACGCTTTGCGCCGGACTATGCGGCGTATGTGCAGACCTACGGGGCCATCTCCGCCCGGGGCATCGAGCTCACCGGTGTCACCCAGCACCAGCGCCTCAGCGTGACAGCGGTAACGCAGCAGGAACGGGCCCTAAACCCGCTGCTGCCGCGGCATATGTACGTCATTGAGAACATCGGCATCGACGGTCTCCTGGTCCTGCAGGATGAGAGCGGCCGGGTCTATACCATCGCGCCGAACCAGCCGCCGCAGCCGCTGTGCGACAGTCTGAGCGACTATGTGGCGCGTTCTGGCTTCTAAGCCGCCCGTATCCCGCCGTCCGCCCCGGGCGGCGGGATACGCCAAGAAATTTTCAAAGATTGCAAGAAAAGTATTGACAAACGCCGCCGCATCGTGTAGAATACATACTGTTCCGCGCGGTTAGCTCAGCTGGTAGAGCACATGCTTGACGTGCATGGGGTCACAGGTTCGAGTCCTGTACCGCGCACCATCCTCAAAAGCCCTGAAAACACTACGTTTTCGGGGCTTTCGTTATTTTGACGAACTTGCAGCATTACCCGCTTGGCCGGGTGTGTCATTTTCGGCCCAAAAATACGACATTTCGATTACGACAAGAGAGGCAGCACCGCATTTTTATGGTGCTGCCTCTCTTTGTCTTATGTGTCTATTTTTTCGTCAGTCCGGCACATGAGATAATCCAAACTGACACCGTAGATATCAGCCAAACGCACAAGCGCTTCTGCACTTGCTTCATTCCTGCCGACTTCATATCCTGACAGGGTTGTAAAGCCTACTCCTATCCTGTCCGCTATCTCCTGCTGTCTCAGGCCGCTTTCCAGTCGTAATGCATGAAGCCTTTCTGCTATGTCCTGCTTACGCTGCTTCCTGCACTGTGCGTAATCACTGGCTGCTGAATATTCGCCTTTGGCTTCTTCCATCAGGTTATGCAGCGCTTCTTTTGTGCTTGCCTCTGGATTGCTGCCGATCCGCTTGCCCTTCTGGAATGTTTCTCTCATGAAGTCCTTCATATCGCTCATGCTATCACCTCTTTGCTCCATTGTACCAGTTATTCCCGACTGGTGCAATCTTTTTTACACGATACGAATACTTTTGCTTGACATTACACGATTCGCGTAGTAGTATTTGAGATAAGCTATACGATTCGTGTAGTGCTATACGGTTCAGTTATCATTAGAGGCGTAGAAACTCGCCTCGTCAGAGGCGAATTTCGATACGCCTCAATTCCTTATTCTCTCGTTTCTTATGCCCGCAGGCATCAGAGGCATAGAAACTCGCCTCGCCAGAGGCGAATTTCGATATGCCGTTCAACTCCTTATTCTCGTCAATGATGAAACTTCTCGATAACTGAGCCGTTTCGTTCGTTGACGGCCTGGAAGGGATGAGGTTTGCATTACTTCCTCTTCCTTGCCTGGTCTTGATAAAAAAACTTTTCGATAACTGAGCCGCAGCAGTGCCCGCTGCTGTTTCTCTTACTTGATATTACAACAAATTGGTGTCACTTGGAGGTGAAACACATGAAAATGCTTCGAGCTACTCAAGCCGAAATCACTGCAAATGCCAGGGAAAAGGTATATCCAAACTGCATCATTCTGCAAGTCAGTAATGCTTCAATCTTCCGTGAACCCGGCTGGGAGCCTTGCAAGCGTCTGTATGATGTTTCTCCCAGTGGAGAGGGTAAAGACCCGGAGCGTTCCGAACAGGTCAGCAGAGCACGCGCAAAGTCCAAAGTGAAGGACATTGCTTTGCTCAACAACTTCGAATACTTCTTTACCTGGACGCTAGACCCCTCCAAAATTGACCGCTACGACACAGGGGCAGTAAAGAAGAAGGTCTTTGATTTTCTCAAGAACATGGTTAAACGCAAGGGCTTTGCCTATGTCATCGTTCCTGAGCTGCACAAGGATGGTGCTATCCATTTTCATGGTCTTTGCAAGCTGGGTAGTCTCTGTATTGTACCGGCTGCAAATGCCCATACCGGTGAAGTCCTGACCACTGAGCGTGGGCAAATCATTTACAATATGCTGGATTGGAAGCTGGGCTTCTCGACCTGTATTCCCATTGATGAAAACTATGAGAAAGCTTGCAATTATGTATTCCCAGCTCTGCACAGCAGTCTCTTACCGTGACGTTACCGGCTCTTTGCCGCTCATAAAGGCTTCTAAAATGCGCAGGGTCAACGTTTGCCCTTGGCCGACCAAATCCACGCCCCGTCTTTCTGGAAACCTTCCTGCCGCCTACAACGGGCATTGCGGCGATACTTTCCCTTTGCCGCTCCAGCATCACCTCCCGTTCAAACTGATTCATCCCTGCAATGAACGTCAGCAGCATTCGCCCCGCCGCCGTCGTTGTGTCTATCGTTTCTTTCTTGCTGACAAAGCCCACGCCCATATCATTCAGGCGCTCTACCGTCTCTAACAGATCGTGGGTGCTCCTGCTCATCCTGCTGTAGCTTTCTACCACTACAACATCACCGCGCCGGAGTGTGTCCATCATTTCCCGAAACTCTGGTCTGTCCGTATCCTTGCCCGTGCATTTGTCTACAAACATACGGTCTACTCCCAGCTCCTGCATGAGCACTTCCTGGCGCGTCGTGTCCTGGCGCGCGGTGGATACCCGTACATACCCGTACCGCATCACCACACCTCGTACCCGTCCTTGGGCATCCTCGCCCCCCTCGGAATCGCTACAACCTTGTAGTCCAGCGCCCGGAGCATACTCCCTAAATTCTTGCTGGTAAGGTTGTCACCCCTTAAACGCTCGTTTAACGCCCCTGCTGTCATATTGAGCCTGGCCGCAAGCCCCTTCTGGCTTACTTCCTGCTTTTTCAATACCGCCCTCACTACTTCCGTCGCTGTCATACAGCCGCCTCCTTTCATCTGCTATAGATGATAGCACAAATCAGGAGGATAGTCAAGAAAAATCTTGATTATTTTTCACTTTTATTTTTTGCGGCGGTTGAGGGGATTACCGGGGCCGTGTGCTGGTTGCCATATCCCCCCGCCCGGGGCCATCGTGCGGCGGCCCGTCGTGTCCGTAAAACTGTACTTTTGCGGGCACCCAGAAAGCCAAAGGAAAACCTTGATTTTACGATGAAAATGCTTGACAAAACAAGCTTTATCTGGTACAATGTATTCGTACAAGAAAAAGGAGGTGAAACGCATGGGAACGGAGGCCGAACGGCAGGACACTAGGAAGGCTATGGCGTATGATCTGAACAAACTTTACAGGCAGCATTTTGATGAAGAAATCTGCAAGAAGATCGCCGCAATCCAGGATCAGTATTTGGAGACGGCGAACCAGAAGTAAGCCCGGGCAGGAAAAAGCCCATGGACTGCTGCAACAGTCCATGGGCGGCCCCAAACCATTTTTGGAGATGACTGCCTTGCGGCGGGTCGGGCTTGGAGGACGCGGTTATTATAGTCCTCCGGCGCTCCAATTGTCAATAGTCGATTTTTTTAGGAGGACGAAAAAATGAAAGCTACCATCATCACCAGCGACAACGGCGTGCGTCTGTCTGATCGCAAGGATCGCCACTATTACGGCGGCTATATCGGGCTGGCCCTAAAGGACGGCACCGCCGTGCCGACGGTCGCCCTCAAATTATACGCCACCGACTCCCGCGCTTACTGCTGCGTTTAGCTGGCCGGGGATGTGCACCAGTCCGGCAGCGCCCACGCGGGCGGCTATGGATACCACCGGGCCAGCACCGCAGCGGGGAGCGCCCTCCGGGCTGCGGGCGTGTCCCTGTCCGAGGACATCGACGGTCGCGGGGATGGTGCCATCCGGGACGCCGTGGAGGCCATAGCCGCCGCGATGTATCCCGGCTGTACCGTCCACGTCGTACACGCTCACGCGTGAGGGGTGCGCCTATGATCTGGATTCTAGCCACCCTGGGCGCCGCCGCCCTGGCAACAATCACGATTAACATTATCGATTTTTTGGAGGGCTGAAAAATGGACATCACGCAACTTACAACAGATCGCCTCCTCGAGGTGCTGCAATGGATTGCCGATCGATATCGCTATCGCGCGCAATGCGGTAGGCTAAGAGGGGGCGCAACTCAGGCAGAGGACAAACGGGTGGAAGCGCTCGCCCTATCGGAACTCCGGCGGCGCGGGTATCCCCGTCCGAAAGGGTGGTGATACGATGCTCTTTCTCTTCGCCCTCCTGCTGCCGCTGTTCGTTCTCCTTGATTTGGGCCGCCGCTGATATGTTACCCGTCCCGGGTGTCCCGGGGCGGGTTCTTTTTTTGCCGTTTTATAGACGCTTGCAAAAGCCTGTACAACCTTCCTTTCTCCGCAGGAGCAGAAATCGTCATCGTATGCCGTACAGTCACGCTTGTCGCAATGATTCGTAGCACACTCATCTGCCCATAGCGCATAGTGCTTGCAGTCTTTGCAATAGCAGACCTCGACGGCATCCACGACGGCCTGGCACTCCGAAATCATGACCATCACATCGGCGACAGCACCAATCAGAGAGATTTGCTTGTCCTCCTCGACGATGGGGAGCTTGGCAATCAGCTCCGCACTGTACCGCTTCTGCCGGAACTTGCTTACCGTTTGCAGCATCTCCCGCATACCGGAGAATATCTGTTCAGTACGCAGAATGGTACCCTGCTCCATCCCCGAAATTTCAGCCGGGATTATGCCGCCTTTTTCCGTCAGCTGAGAGAGTCGGAGCCGTCTGTACGCTGCTTGTCTCCGCATTGCTGCCGTCATACCTTTGCCACCCTGACCAGAACAGCCGGTGCCGATATTCGGGTAATTCAGGAACTTCTCGGTCATACCGATATCAAGACCACAGCCAGATATTCCCATGCTGACCTTACCAGTATGACCATTGCGGTTGATGGTTTGAAGGCTGCTATTTCTGCGGAGAATCGTAGAATCTCGCATTGACCCTATTGCTTGACGTGCATGGGGTCACAGGTTCGAGTCCTGTACCGCGCACCATCCTCAAAAGCCCTGAAAACACTACGTTTTCGGGGCTTTCGTTATTTTGACGAACTTGCAGGCTGTTCGTAACGCGTTAGTAACGTCAGCCCGTCCCCTGCCCGCTCATATCGCTCACAAAAAATGAACCCTTCCGCCATCAGATCAAGGCAGAAGGGTCATTTCATGTTGTCGATCAGGTCTGCGATCAACTGCTTTTGTGGCTTGGTCAGCGCTGCCCATTGCCGGAACATCCGCATCTGCTCCTCCGTCAGCTCCACGAGCTGCTCCTGTTCGGCAAAGAACTGGGCCAGCGTCATGCCAAAGCCGCCGCAGATCAGCTCCAGCGTGGGGATGGTGGGGGCCGTTTGCCGGCGAAACATATTGGTCACCGTGGACAGGGGGAGATTGGCCTCCTTAGCCAGCTTGTACTCCGTCCACCCGCGCTGGGCCATGAGCTGCTGAATTTTTTGTAACGTATCCATAACACCCTCCTGTGCATATTATAATACCCATCTGAAGCATACTTCTATGCTACATCAGGGTGTAAAATATATCGCAAAGGGGTTGACATTGGGCAGGACAATGCACTATGATTTATAAACAGCAGGATATGTTAGCATATGCGATGCATAACGCAGGCTACGAGTTTTGCCCCGCAGAGGACGGGGCATGATGAAAGCGAGGATCACATGATGGGGATGATAACCAACCAGGTTCAGGTGTATGTGCTTCCCAAAACCGGCCCGGGCATCTTTTTCGGCTATGCCCTGGCCGACGAAATTTGCGCAGAGCTGACGCGGGATGAGACCCTTTTTGCAGATGTTCCGACCACCGGCCAGTTACTTGAGCGCCTGGGCTACGGATTCCGGGACTATTGGGCCAATGAAGATACTGACGGCCGAGTCAATTTTCTGGACGTGCTGTTTGAGATGTACCGGACGGACGAAGCTTGCGATGGCAGCAGCGGCAATGCGACATATGACGCATTTTCTTCCCGTGTCGCAGCCCTGGCCCTGTCGGACATCCGGGCGGTAGTTCTCATGACCGACGAGCAGCTGGAGAGCAGAGACCGGACTTTTTCCTGGATCCGCTACGATCTGATGGGTGGAAAGGCGACCACCGGTACAGGCACAGGTGTCTACACAGGCACCGGCCGCTACAATCCCGCTGCCTGCAGCCCCTCGGCGGAGGTGTATATCGCCGCCGTGGCCGAAGGGGACTAAGCCCCGCCGAAAAAAATTGCTTTTCCTCCCCAGTCGTGATACACTTACATCCGTAAAACATTCGTGGCCCGGCCACAGGATACGCAGGAGGACAAGTAAATGGAACGGATCGCGCTGGTAACAGGCTCATCCCGGGGCATCGGGCGGGCCGTGGCGACGGAACTGGCCCGCCGGGGCTGGGCCGTGTGCATCAACTATCGGGTGCGGGAGGACTGTGCCCGCTCGCTGCTGGAACAGCTGCAGGGCGAGGGCTGCCGGGTCATGGCCGTGCAGGCGGACGTGTCCCAGCAGGAGCAGGTGCAGCGGATGGTGGAACAGGTGCAGGAGACCTTCGGCCCGGTATCGCTGCTGGTGAACAACGCCGGTGTGGCAGGGCAGGCCCTGTTCCAGGACATCACCCCCGAGCTGTGGCACCGCTACTTCTCCGTCAACGTGGACGGTGCCTTCCACTGCATCCAGACGGTGCTGCCTCCCATGCTCCACGAGCACCAGGGCTGCATCGTCAACATCTCCTCCATCTGGGGCCAACGGGGCGCCAGCTGCGAGGTGACCTATTCCTGTACCAAGGCCGCTCTCATCGGCCTGACCCGCTCCTTGGCCATGGAGCTGGCCCCCACCCACATCCGGGTGAACTGCGTGGCCCCCGGCGTCATCCGCACGGATATGCTGGACGCGCTGCCGCCGGAGGTACTGCCTCAGCTGGCAGAGCAGACGCCTCTGGGCCGCCTGGGCACGCCAGAGGACATCGCCCACGCCGTGGCCTTCCTGGCCGATGAGCAGTCCTCCTTCATCACCGGGCAGGTATTGACCTGCGACGGCGGCTTTATCCTGTAATTCGGCAAAATCGCCGCGGCCCGCCCGTTCTGCCCGCCGCCGGCGGGACATATAGTGATAGTGCAGTTCGGCTTAGGAGTGGTGCGCTATCAAAGGCAACATGGAGGAGCGGGCCTGTCAACTGGCCCTTTACCTGATCGAGAACCGGACCACCGTGCGCGCGGCGGCCCAGAAATTCGGCATCAGCAAGTCCACGGTGCACAAGGATCTGGCAGAACGGCTGCCGCTGTATAACCGGGGCCTGTATCTGCAGGTCAAGGAGGTGCTGGAGGAGAACAAGGCCCAGCGCCACATCCGCGGAGGCCTTGCCACCCGCCGCAAGTATAAGGGGCAGTGAGTCCCGCCCAAATAGCAAAAGACCGGTTCCCTCTTTTACTGGGGAGGGAACCGGTCTTTGTCGTTTTTTACCGCTTGGGCGTGCGGATGGTGCAGCCCACGGCACCGCCCACCACCAGCAGCCCCATAACGATGAGGATGATGGCCTGGTAGGACTGCGTGGCGTCGAACACGGCCCCGGCGGCGGTGGAGCCAAAGGAGGCCACCAAGATGTTCATGTTGACGATGGAGAAGTTGGCGGGATAATTCTCCCGGCCAAAGAACTGGCCCACGAAGGCAGAATTGGTGGGCATGACGCTGCCATAGGCCAGGCCTGTCAGCACATAGGCCGCCGTCAGCAGCCACAGGGCGTGGCTGCTCAGAGCCGCCAGCAGCAGCGCCATGGCCAGCAGGAACAGCCCGCCGCCCAGGAGCATGGTCTTGAAGCGGCCCAGCCGGTCATACAGCCCGCCGAACAGGATGCGGCCCAGACCGTTGGCGATGAACAGCACGCCCACGATGGTAGCCACGGCGTCCATGGAGAGCTCCGGGCAGACCTCCAGGGCCATGGGCGTGCCCTGGGAGATGATGGCCAGGCCCGCCACCGTCAGGAAAGTCGCCCACAGGATGTACTTCCAGAAGGAGCACCGCCGCAGCATGGCGGAAGTGCTCAGCTCCTCATAGCTCTCCGTCTTCCGCCCGCCGGCGGCCGCCGGCGGCGTCCAGCTGCTGTCCGGCTTGGCGATGAAGCAGGCTGCCACGGCCAGCACCACGCACAGCACGATGCCCAGCACCAGGAAACTGCTGCGCCAGCCGTCGCCGCTGTCGCTGGGAGTCAGGGCGGTGTAGACCTTGCCCACCAGGAAGCTGCTCATGCCAAAACCCATCAGCAGCACGCCGGAGATCAGGCCCGGCTTATCCGGAAACCAGGCGGACACGCTGCTCATCACGGCATTGTAGGCCACGCCGGAGGCAAAGCCCGCCAGCACGCCAAAGCCGATGTACAGCAGCAGCAGGCCCTCCGCCCGGGAGGCCAGGAAGAAGCCCAGCAGAAACAGCACCGCCGCCATCCACAGCAGCGTCCGGCAGGACAGGCGCTTTTGCAGCTGCCCACCCACGAAGCCGCCGATGCAAAAGGCGGCCATGGTGATGGTGAAAGTCATGGACAGCTGCCCCTTGCTCCAGTCGGGGAAGCAGGCCGCAATGGGAGCCTGCAGCACCGTCCAGGCATAGACCAGCCCGGCCAGCAACAGCACGGCCACGCCCACTACAACGCGGCCCCAACGATAATGGCTTTTCATGTGATGTTCTCCTTCAATTTGTTCTCTTTGTTCTCTCCCGCCGCGGCGGGGCAAAATGAGACCTCCGGCCATGAACCGGAGGCCCATTTGTACGCTTTTATGTGCTCAGGAGCCGTGTCCCACCCGGGGGCGCTCAGCATCCCGCTCGTCGTCCTCCTGGGGCAGGCGCTTCACGCGCACCTCCATGATGCGCCGGTGCTCTACCCGGGTGATGCCCACCTCCAGGCCGTCGCTGTGGAATACGTCGCCCACGTCGGGCACACGCTCCATCACCTCGATGATCCAGCCGGACACGGAGGCGGCGTCGTACTCCTCAGAGGGATGTACATCGAACAGGTCAAACAGGTCGTCCACATCGGCGGAGCAGTCCACCAGGTAGCTGCCGTCGCTCTGGGGCCGGAACTCCTCGATAACCTCATCGTGCTCGTCCCAGATGTCACCCACCAGCTCCTCCATGATGTCCTCCATGGTCACGATACCCTGGGTGCCGCCGTATTCGTCCACCACCACGGCCATGTGCACCTTCTTCTGCTGCAGCTGCCGCAGCAGGTCGGAGATCTGTGCCGTTTCGGTGGTATAAAAGACGGGGCTCTTTAGATCCGCCAGCCGTCCGCCGCCCCGGCAATAGGCGGCATAGAAGTCCTTCTCGTGGACAAGACCAATGATATTATCGATACTGTCGTGATAGATGGGCAGCCGCGAGAAGCCGCTCTCAGCAAACAGGGCCGCCGCCTCATCCATGCTGGCATCGTCTGCCAAGGCCTCCAGATCCACCCGGGGCGTTAGGATGTCCGCCACCTCCATGTCGTTGAACTCGATGGCGTTGCGGATCAGGTCGCTCTCGTGCTGGTCCAGGTTCCCCTCAGTCTCCGCCTGATCCACCATGCCCATCAGCTCCTCCTCGGTGATGCCGTCATCCCCCTTGTGGCGGAAAACGCAGCGCAGCAGCTTCTTCCACAGGGCGAACAGGAAGTTCAGCGGATACAGGATCAGTGTCATCACCCGCAGCAGCGGCGTGGCGATGATGGCCCAGCCCTCCGGGTTCTCCTTGGCCAGGCTCTTGGGGGATACCTCGCCAAAGATCAGGATCACGATGGTCAGCACCGTAGCGGACACCGTGGGGCCCTTGGCCTCGCCGATAAGCTTGATGAACAGCACTGCGCCGATGGTAGTGGCCACGTTGTTGACGATGTTGTTGCCGATGAGCAGCGTGGAGAGTAGCCGGTCAAAATCGGTGGCCAGCTCCAGCGTCCGGGCGGCCCGGCGGTCGCCCTCATCGGCCCGGTTTTTCAGGCGGATGCGGTTGAGAGAGGTGAATGCGGTCTCCGTTGCAGAGAAGTAGGCGGACAGGGCGATAAGCACCACTAGGGCCGCCAACATTGCGACAGTACTACTGTCCATAGAAGAAATACCAACTCAGCTTTCATTATGAAATTTCAGGCAGTAAAATGTGCCTGATGTTTTAGTATAGCACGCTTTCCGCTACAGTGCAACTATTTCCTTTCCGGAAACACAAAAAAGCCACGCGAAACATCGTCTTATACCTGATTCTGCAGCAGCGTGGCAATCTCCATGGTCAGATCCTTCTTCAGCAGGAAGATGCGGCGGATGGACCGGATATACGCCTCCGTCATGCCGCCGTTGAGCCAGTCGATGGTCAGGCCAAAGCACACGCATTTATAGTAGGCCACGATGGTCTGCTTGTCCTCCGGCGAGATGCTCTCCCCGGCCAGGGCCGTGTCCACATAGCTGCCCACAAAGTATTCGCACTCCATCATCAGGTTCCGCTCAAAGATCTCCCGGCTGATGGAGCGGCAGATGTGCATGATGGCCTTCTTCCGGTGGGAGGCACAGGCCGTCACCGCGTCAAAGTACTCCACAATGGTGGTCACGGCGGTATAGCTGCGGATGATGGCCTCCGCCGCCTTCTTGATGGCCAGCCGTGTGAAATTCGCCATGGCTCCTGCGCCTCCCTTTCCTGTTTTCGGGCATGACCCGTGTGTGCATTTTATCACGCCCCGCGGCTATTCTCCAACTCTTTTTTCGCTGACAGCAGCACAAAACATACACATTTCCCGCCCTCTGCGCGAAAAAAGGCCGCTGCAGCTGCAGCGGTCTCTCTCGCTTATTTACGTCTGCTCCAGGCAGCGCTGATAGGTATCCCAGAAATCGTCGTTCATCTCGTACACCGTGCGGCCCAGGCGGATACCGCCGTTCAGGCGGGTATGACGGCACACGGCCAGCAGCTCGTCCCCCTCCGGGCAGCAGCCATAGGCCAGCAGCGTGCGGGGATCCTTCCGGGCCCATTGACCCAGCCGGACGGTCTGGCCGCAGTAGGGGCAGGGCAGCTCCGCCAGCTCCGGATCGGCCTGCGCCGCCTCCAGGCTGGGATAGACCCGGCCGGTGACCAGGCCGCTCAGGCGGTCGGCGGCATAGCCCACATAGCGCAGGCAGTATTCCTCCAGACAGCTGTCCAGGTCCATATGGCCGCAAATCTGCACGGTGTTGCGGGCATCGTTCAGAGCATCGTGTGCCCGCTCCGGCGTCAGCCGCAGCAGCTCCATGGCCCGCTCCAAGGAGCACTGACGGTCGTCCCGCATCAGCTCGTGGCCAAATATCCGCTGCAGGTCAAAGCAGCAGGGCACCTGATCGGCGGGGAGGCCGTGCATCAGCATGTTATCCAGCAGCACCGGTATGTCGTCCGGGCCCCAGGAGCACAGGCAGCAGTCCTCGCCGCACCAGTCCAGGAAGGCCTGGCAGGCCGCCGGAAAATCCGGGGCCTTTTCCAGCTCCTGGGGGCGGATCTTGGTCAGCTGCACCACGCTGCCGTTCATGTGGGGATAGAAACGGGGCCGTACAAAGCTTTTGAAAGAGGAAACCTCCTCAAAGCGCCCGTTCAGCTTCAGTGCGCCGATCTCGATGATCTCAGAGTCAAATACAAAGGGCTGGGTGATGGTATCCGCAGCGGTCAGCGGCTGGTTCCACTCCAGATCCAGAACGATATAGCAGGGCTCAGTCACGGCGTCTGGCCCGCTCCTGGGCCTGGCCACGGCGGACAGCCTCCTGATACTGCTCCTCCGCCTCCGCTACCGCCTCCGCGACGACCTCCTCGGCCAGTGACTTCAGGTCAAAGCCAAGCACCTCGTCGATAATGCGCTGCTGCTCCTGCGGATCAATGTGATACAGCGTCATGCCGAAGGTCAGATAGCGGCGCAGCTTCTGCTCCAGGGTGAAGTCCGGGGTGCAGGGCTGGGCCATATAGTTGCGGGTGATGCCGGAGTTGGCGATCTCGATCTCATAGAAGTCCCGGCGGCGGTATTGGGGCATACTGTCGCTGAACAACTCCACCAGTTTGTCGGTGACGACCTCATAGATAAAGTCCAGGGTGATCTTGTAGGAGAAGGACGAGACATACAGCTCCCGCAGGCCCTCTGAACGCTCGGCGATGGCCAGCTGGATGGCAGGCTCCAGCACATAGAACATGACCCGTGCGTAGTCATCGCCATAGCGCTCCCGCAGGGCCTTGTCGGTGATGGCAAACTGCTTTGCATACATCCACTTGGTCAGGCTCAGCAGCAAGGACTCCTTGTTGGGGAAAACAGCAAAGAATGTGGACGTGGTCATTCCGGCCGCCTTTGCTATGGCCGTGGTAGTGGTGTTTTCGTATCCGTTCTCCAAAAATAATTTGATGGCGGTGTAGATCATCCGGCTCTCCCGCTCGGCGATCTTCGGCTGTGCTCCTCTTGGCATGGTGTCCTCCTTTTTGCGGTGTGCGACCCTCTCAAATGCTTTAAAACACGAGTCTGTAGAACTTCCAAAATCTTACTCGTTTAGTCATAATTTTAACACGACTTGTAAGGTTTTTCAATGGGAAAAATCAAAATTATGTAAAGCGTTTTTCCAGATAATGAACACTTTTTGTCCGTTTTGTTCCGCTTGGCACAAAACGTTTGTGAAAGTGTCGAAAAATTTTCTTTGTCTTTACATATGCATTTTCTGGAAGATGAACCATCCCCCTGCGCTGCAAGGCGCAGGGGGACAGAAAAGGTTCGGATTTATCTGGCGTTGTACTTCTCGATACCCAGAGCCAGCAGATCCATGGCACGCTCCAGAGCCTCCTGCTTGAGGACATAGGCGATGCGGATCTCATTGCGGCCGCGGCCGGGTGTGGCATAGAAGGGCTCGCCGGGGGCGAACATCACCGTGTCGCCGTTGTCGTCGAACTCCTCCAGCAGCCACT
>CAZUYE010000003.1:0-48766 GCA_964624925.1 uncultured Oscillospiraceae bacterium
GGGGTTCTTGTTGGAGTTCTCCTGCTTGGCCTCCTCGTTGTTGCACTCGATGAGGGAGAGGATCTTGTCGTCGGTGGTGTTGGCCCGGCGTACCAGGGAGCGGGTGTAGCGATAGGTGATGTAGTGCTTGGCCACCTCAAAGGCGCCGTGGGCCATGATGTGGTGCTCCACCATGTCCTGAATCTCCTCCACGGTGGGGGCGCGGTTCATCTTCTGGCACTGCAGCTCCACAGACTCCGCAATGCGGTCGATCTGCACGGGGGTCATGCGGTCGGCCTCCGCCACGGAGTTGTTGGCCTTGGTGATGGCTATGACGATCTTTTCGATGTTAAAAGCCACCTCAGCGCCGTTGCGCTTGATGATTTTCATGTGATTTCCTCCTCTTGCCTGTCCTATATCCGGGAAAAAGCCGCCGGGGCGGCTTGGGGTCAGCGTCTTTATCATATACCATATCTTGTGGGGATGCAAGTACAAAAAGCACAATATATGCGAAAACGGCTGACGAAAAATGTCAGTCGCATTTGTAAAAACTGTACAAGGCCGTATAAACGTGACCCAAAAAGCGATTTTTCTGCGCCAAGATGCGCATAATCCGTGCCCTGATCCCGTATTTTTTGGAACCAGGGCACGGTCTTGTGTCAGGTGTTGTCGCTGAGCTCCCGGAGATAGCGGCACAGGGCATCCTGCCAGTCGGGCAGGGGGGTGAAGCCGTTTTCACGCAGCTTGCTCTTGTCCAGGCGGCTGTTGAAGGGGCGGGCAGCCTTGGAGGCGCCGTACTCCGCTGTGGTGACGGGTTCCACCGTTACCGGCAGGCCGGCCTGGCGGAAGATCTCGCAGGCGAAGTCGTACCAGGAGATGTAGCCGCCCTCGTTGGTGGCGTGGTAGTAGCCGTATTTATCCGTTTCGATCATGTCCACCAGCAGGCGGGCCAGATCCAGGGTGTAGGTGGGGGTGCCGATCTGGTCGTTCACCACCCGGAGGTGCTCGTGGGTTTTGCCCAGCTGGAGCATGGTCTTGATGAAGTTCTTGCCGTTCAGACCGAAGACCCAGGCGATGCGGACGATGAAATACTTCTCCAGGGTGGAGCTGACGGCCAGCTCGCCACCCAGCTTGGTCTGACCATAGTAGTTCAGGGGGCGGTAGTCCTTGCAGTCCGGCTGCCAGGGGCTCTCACCCTGGCCGTCGAACACATAGTCCGTGGAGATATACATCATCCGGCAGTCCAGCTCGCGGCAGGCGGCGGCCAGGTGGGCGGTACCCGCCACGTTGATGGCCTGCACCTTGGGCTGCTTGTCGGCATCCTCCGCCGGATCCACCGCCGTCCAGGCGGCACAGTGGATCAGTGCGTCGGGGCGCACGTCGTTCATGACCTGGCGCACCTGTTCGGCGTTGGTGATGTCCATGGGCACATAGGGCATCCGGGTCACGGCGGAGCCGTCAGCCATGCCGCTGTAGGCCGGGGCGATGTCGCTGCCCACGCCCTGGTGGCCCCGGCGGGCCAGCTCATTCATCACGTCGTGGCCCAGCTGACCGGCCACGCCCGTTACCAGAATTTTCATAGCTCCTCCTCAGTGGCGGTTGCCGTACATCTTCTCATAGTAATCCTGGTACTCGCCGGAGATGATGGTCTCCCACCAGGTGCGGTTGCGCAGGTACCAGTCGATGGTCTTCTTGATGCCGTCGGCAAACTTGGTCTCCGGCAGCCAGCCCAGCTCGTTGTGGATCTTGGTGGGGTCGATGGCATAGCGCATATCGTGGCCCTTGCGGTCGGCCACATGGACGATGAGGCTCTCGGGCTTGCCCAGCTCCCGGCAGATGAGCTTGACGATGTCGATGTTGCGCATCTCGTTGTGGCCGCCCACGTTGTACACCTCGCCCACGCGGCCCTTGTGCAGAATCAGGTCGATGGCCCGGCAGTGATCCTCCACATACAGCCAGTCGCGGACGTTGAGTCCCTCGCCGTATACGGGCAGGGGCTTGTCATTCAGGGCGTTGGCGATCATCAGGGGGATGAGCTTCTCGGGGAAGTGGTAGGGGCCATAGTTATTGGAGCAGCGGCTGATGGTGACCGGCAGGCCATAGGTGCGGTGATAGGCCTGCACCAGCAGGTCGGCGGCCGCCTTGGAGCTGGAATAGGGGCTGGAGGTATGGATGGGGGTCTCCTCGGTGAAGAACAGGTCGGGCCGATCCAGGGGCAGGTCACCGTACACCTCGTCGGTGGAGACCTGGTGATAGCGCCGGATGCCGTATTTGCGGCAGGCGTCCATCATGGTGGCGGTGCCCATGATATTGGTCTGCAGGAAGACGCCGGGGTCTTCAATGGAGCGGTCCACATGGCTCTCGGCGGCGAAGTTCACCACCATGTCGGGGTGCTCCTCCTCAAACAGGCGGTACACGGCCTCCCGGTCGCAGATATCCGCCTTGACAAAGCGGAAGTTGGGGGCATCCATCACGGGGGCCAGAGTGGAGAGATTGCCCGCATAGGTCAGCTTGTCCAGGCAGACGATGCGGTAATCGGGATGCTCCCGCAGCATATGGAACACGAAGTTGCTGCCGATAAAGCCGGCACCGCCGGTCACGATAATGGTCATGGCACTTATTCCTTTCCGTACACAAAGTTGCAGTCACTGTCTGCCAGCAGGGGGGCATTCTTGTCCTTGTCGGACAGGATGGGCTCCGTTATGCCCCAGTCCACGCCGATGGCGGGATCGTCGAAGCGGATGGAGCGGTCGCAGGGGCGGTCATAGAGGTTGTCGGCCTTGTAGCAGAAGTCCACATCGTCGGTGAGGGTCACGAAGCCGTGGCCGAAGCCCCGGGGGATGTAAAACTGGCGCTTGTTTTCGGCGCTGAGCTCCACGGACACCCACTGCAGGTAGGTGGGAGAGCCCTTGCGCAGATCCACCGCCACGTCCAGCACAGCGCCCCGCACCACCCGGACGATCTTGGCCTGGGCCATGGGATCCTGCTGGAAGTGGATGCCCCGGAGGGTACCCTTTTTGGCGGTGAAGCTCTCATTGTCCTGCATGGGGACAAAGTCCAGCGCGGCGTATTTGGGAGCGGACCAGGTCTCCATGAACCAGCCCCGGTGGTCACCGAACACGTCGGGCTCGATGATCTTGACCTCGGGGATCTTAGTATCCAGAATCTTCATGCTGCCACCTCTCAATAACGGATCTTGCCCTCGGCCACGGCACGCAGGTGCTGGCCATAGGGGGACTTGCCATAGCGCTCGGCGGACAGCAGCAGGGTCTCGCGGTCGATCCAGCCCTCGTTATAGGCGATCTCCTCCAGGGCGGCGATCTGCATACCCTGGCGGGTCTCGATGGTGCGGACGAAGTCCGCCGCGTCCACCAGGGAGTCCATGGTGCCGGTGTCCAGCCAGGCATAGCCACGGCTGAGCAGCTGCACGTTCAGTGTGCCGTCCTCCAGGTAGAAGCGGTTCAGGTCGGTGATCTCCAGCTCGCCCCGGGCGCTGGGCCGGACGCGCTTGGCCATATCCACCACGCGGTTGTCGTAGAAGTACAGGCCGGTGATGCAGTAGTTGCTCTTGGGATGCTGGGGCTTTTCCTCCACGGAGATGACCTTGCCGTTCTCGTCGAACTCCACGATGCCGAAGCGCTCGGGGTCGGTGACATAGTAGCCGAAGATGCTGGCCCGGCCCTTCTCCGCGTCCTCCGCCGCCTTCTTCAGGCGGGCACGGAAGCCGCTGCCATAGAAGATGTTGTCGCCCAGCACCATGGCGCAGCAGTCGTCGCCGATGAACTCCTCGCCCAGCAGGAAGGCCTGGGCCAGGCCGTCGGGGGAGGGCTGCACCTTGTAGCTCAGGTGGAGGCCATACTGGCTGCCATCGCCCAGGAGCCGCTCAAAGTTGGGCAGATCCGTGGGGGTGGAGATGATGAGGATGTCGCGGATGCCGGCCAGCATCAGGGTGGACAGGGGATAGTAGATCATGGGCTTGTCATACACCGGAAGCAGCTGCTTGCTGGTGACCATGGTCAGGGGATACAGACGGGTGCCGGCGCCGCCGGCCAAAACGATACCTTTCATGAAATGGCTCCTTCCATATGTTCCGGCTCTGCAGGATGCAGAGTCCTTATGCGTATTCAGCGGCTGCGGAATGCCTCCAGCAGGCTCCTGACCCGCTCCCGGTGGCGCAGCAGCCACCAGCCGCAGACCAGCAGGCCCATGCCCATCACCACCATGCGCAGCCAGAAATAGTCGGCCAGGGCCACGGCGGCCAGGGACACCACCGTTACCACCGCGATCCAGAACAACTGCTGCATGATATCGTAGACCATGCCCTTGTGTACCCACCAGGCCGCCGCCACGTTGGCGAAGTAGTACAGCAGGTAGCACACCACGGTGGTATAGGCCGCCGCCGCATAGCCGAAGGCGGGGATGCACAGGGCGTTGAGGCCGATGTTCAGCAGCGCGGCCAGCACGGTGGAGGCGGCAATGAGCTTGGTGCGCTTATAATACTGCTCCACGGAGGCGGGCAGCGTGAGCAAAAAGGCATAGTACATGGACAGCACCAGGGGCATGGCCAGATAGCGGCTTTCCCAGTACTTTTCGCCGCCGGCGATCAGGATGATCTCCGGCGAGATCATCACCAGGGCCATGGCGCCCAGGGACACGAAGACCACATAGGCCGAGGCGGCCTTGCGCATGGCGGGATACTCGCCCTGCTTCATCTTTTCAAAGGCCCAGGGGATCCAGGCGGAGTTCATGGACTCGGTGATGACCTGAAAGATCACGGCGATGTTATAGGCGAAGCTGTAAAGGCCCGCCTCGCTGCTGCCGACCATGGATTTGATCATCACGCGGTCGAACTGGTTCAGCAGCAGCTGACCCAGGCCGTTGGGCACCGTGGGCAGGCTGATCCGCAGGCCGTATTTCCAGTACTCCGCGTTGACGCGGGGGCGGCCGCGCTGCACCAGGCGGCAAATGACATACGCGCCCACCAGCAGCGCGGGCAGCAGCGTGCCCAGGATGCGGCCCATATAGCCCTGCTGGCGAAACAGAGTCAGGATCAGCGTTACGGACATGAAGATGCCGCACAGGGCATAGGCCAGAGACAGCAGCAGATACTCACGGGACTCATAGTGCACCGTGAGTACGCTGTAATAGAAGGTCAGGAGGGACATACCGAAGCTCTCCAGCACGATCAGCGCCGGGAGATATGGCCGCTCCAGGCTCAGCAGCTGGGCCAGGGGGCTGCCGAACAGCAGCGCAAGCACCAGCAGCAGAACAGAGTTGCCGATGATCAGCAGCATCACCGAGGAACAATAGCTGCCCATGCGGCCCTCGTAGTCCTGGCGGGCATTGGGGACGCTGGTGTGCAGCGTGAAGCCGGCCAGCACCGTCATGATCATCACGTAGGAGCTGAAGGTGCTGTAGATGCCGAAGTCCTCCACTGTCATCAGCCGCGCGAACAGCGGAATGGTCAGAAAGGACAGACCCTTCACCAGTATGTTGCCCACCGTGTAGCTAAACCCGGCCTTCAGGGCTTTTTTTCCGCTGGATTCGTTGGACATGCCTTACTCCCTTACTGCGCCCGCCTTCCTTTGCGGCGGCCGAACAGCTTCTGCTTCCAATCCACCGATACCATCCAGCAGCACAGGGCGATGAGGATGCTGTTGACGATAAAGGTGGAGTAATAGATGTGGTTGACAAAGATGAACATGATGGCGATCATGCAGAAATAGCCGTAGTACAGCAGCGAAAACAGCGTGTTTTTGCGCATCATCCGCCGGTACAGCAGCAGGCCGGCCGCGATGAACAGCGCCGCGAACAGCGCCGCACCCCAGAGACCGAAGTCGTGATAGGGCTCCATCAGGAAGGTACAGACATTGATGAAGCTGATGCCGCTGAGCTCCAGACTGTTGGGCTTATCCACGGCGCTCTTGAACAGGAAGTTCAGGGTGCCGGTCAGGAAGCAGCGGCCATGCTGGAAATCCTGGGTCTGCTCCAGGGTGTTGACCATGTTGTTGAAGCCGTACAGCTCCGTGCTGAAGTTTACCCACACGGGCAGCATGGAGGTGGGGAGCTTGATGCCGTAATTGGGGTCGGGGTTCTTCTGGCCCTGGTTTTCGTAGGCGTTGGCATAGAGCGAGATGTAGTAGTCCTCGCCGGCCTCCAGGCTGCTCTGATCGGGATCCTCCGGCATATAGGAGGAGGTGCGCAGCATGGGGATGCCCAGCATCAGCACCACCGTGATCACGCAGCTCAGCGCCGCCACGAAGAACAGCTTCCAGAAGCGCTTCCTGTAGCGGGTCATGGCTACCAGCAGCTGCACCAGGCACACAACGATGGGGATGAAGACATTGATGCGGGCGCCGGCGGTGACGATCATGCCCACATAGGCCACGCTGAACAGGCACATCCAGTAGCGGTGACGCTGGATACAGTGGGCCATGTTCAGCATGATCATGAACTGGGGAAGCACCATGAAGGTGATGCCCACGTTGCCCACCAGGGCCGGAAGGGTCTCCGAGCGCACGGTGTCATCGAACAGGGGGAGAACGCCCAGCTTTCGGTATACCAGGAAATATACCACCGCCTCGATCACCAGGCAGGCGATGTTGAGAAACAGTAGCGTGCCGGGCACGATGCGAAGCTCCAGCTTATCGCCGCCGTCCATCCGACGCAGGTGCAGGAAGTGGTTCATCAGCAGCGTTGTCAGGTAGAAGGCCGCCAGCACCGCCAGCAGCACCAGCCAGGTGGCGCGGCTGAAGTCGCACTGCTCCACCGCGGTCAGCTTGGTTTGGCTGCAGGCGATCTGGAACAGGAAGACGGAGCCGAAGAGGCCCGGCAGGTTGTAGATATTCCCGTAATACAGGGCGAAGAAGAAGAAGTTGGATACGGTGGCCGCGAAAAAGACCCGGGAGAGCAGCGGCAGGGGCAGCAGGAAGCAGCCGATGCACATCGCGGCCCAGATGCCCCACAGGATGCACAGGCCCTTTTGCGGCAGTTTGATGTTGCTTTTCATTTGGATATCACCTTTGGATCACAGTTCATGCGCGGGGGAGCTTGCTCCTTTTGCGCGCCAGAAGCAGACCGGTCACAAGCGGCGACAGGCCGTGCTTTTTTCCATAGACTCGAAAGTCCTTTTCAAAAATGGCAAGCCGGGTCAGGGCCTGCTGGCGGGTGGGGCGGCTGTCGCCGGAAAAGTTCTGATACAGCCGCGTGTCGGTGAGGACATGCAGCCCCACGCCCTCCCGGCGGCACATGGCCATGAAGTCGTGGTCCACATAGTCCAGAAACAGGGACTCGTCATAGCGGTAGTTATCGTACAGCGACAGGCGCACTGCCATGCCAGAATTGATGGCGCTGAGGGCCTGGCCCGTCAGCTCCTCTGCCGCTGCTGCGCGGCGCATTTTATACTTGCCGTACAGACAGGGGGAGAGGATGGTAGACTGGTCGCCCAGACTCACCACCAGGGGCAAAAACACCTGGGCCGTCTCATCCGCGGCGGCGGCACGCTCCAGCGCGGTGAAATAGTCCTCCGTCAGCTCCGTGTCGTCGTCCAGCCACAGCACCAGGCCGTTCCGGCCCCGCAGCTGCTCCAGTGCCGCGTTATAGGCACGGGAGATACCGGCGTTGCCGTGCATATCCAGCCGTTCCAGGCCATGTGCGCGGCAGAAGGCCTCGTTGCCGCAGTCGCGGGTGCTGTTGTCCACGATGAGCGGACGGCGACCCTGCGCCAGCAGCGCCGTGCAGGAGGGCGAGTCGCCGCAGAAGCGGTTATAGATCACGATCACAGGATAAATGTCCATGTTACCCCCAAATTCTCTGGGCCAGCCGGGCGGGCAGACCCTGATACCACACATGATTGCTTCGGTAAAAGGCCATGCGGCGGGAGCGGGGCTGGTATTTCAGCGCCGCAAAGCCCTCCAGCAGGGCCAGCGCCTCCGGCGGCAGCTGCTGACGATAGCAGCTTGCGAAGGCTGCCGCCTGATCCATGGCCTGGATGATCCGCAGCCGGTTTCCCCGGCCCCGGCGCAGCTTGCGCCATATGGTGCGCAGACTCCGTCCGGAGGCACCCACCACGTTGCCGCCGTGCTGACGGTAGTCGATGGTGGCCTCGTCCAGAAAGGCGGCACGGCCCATGGCCGAGGCCAGCAGTGCCAGCCACCAGTCGTGCATCCGCATGGCCTCCACTGCCTCCGGGCGGCAGGCCAGCAGGGCCAGGGCACGGTTGATCATCACCGTGCAGCCGGTGACCACGTTCTTCAGCAGCAATTGGTTCAGGGCCAGGCAGTGGCCGTCCAGCCCGGAATAATGCTGGAAAGATGGATCCAGCACCTCCAGGCGGCTGTCCACCACCCGCAGATCTGTGTGCACCAGAACGGGCTTCTCCGGATCGGTCTCCGTCCGCTGCATCAGGGCCAGGGTCTTGCGCACCTTGTCCGGGTGCCACACATCGTCCTGGTCGCAGAACATGATATAGTCCGCCTGGGGACCGAACTGCTGCAGCAGGTGCATGAAGTGCTTCTGCGCGCTGCCGAAGCGGCGGCCAGAGCGATAGTGCGTCACGCGATCCGGATAGCGGTCGGCGTATTCCTGCAGGATGGGGGCGGTCAGCTCCCCGTCATCGGACAGGATCAGCTGCCAGCCGCCCACGTCCTGGGCCAGGATGGATTCCACCATGGGCCGGATGAAGCGCTCACCCCGATAGGCGGCCAGCAAAATATAGATCCTCTTGGTTTCCATTGGCATTTCCTTATACGATGCCGGCGAGAAGCTGGGCATAGCGCTCCAGCACCACCGGCAGGTCAAATTCGCGGTCAAACACCCGGCGTACGTTCTCCCGCATGGCAAGACAATCCTCCACCGACAGGGCGGCCACATAGTCCGCCGCATCGGGGCCCACATTCACGCCCACGCACTCCTGCTCCACCAGCTCTGCCGTGTCGGCGGGGATGTTGTTGAGGATGGGCAGGCCGTGGCGGAAATAATCCACAGATTTCATGGTCAGCCCCACGCAGACATCGGGCTTCATCAGGTTGAAGCCGAAGTGGCAGCGGCTCATGACCTCGTGTTTTTTCGCCTCGTCATACACCACGCCCAGCCAGTCCACCTGGGCCCCGGCTTCGGTCAGGGCCTGGAGCAGCTGCGGGCGCTTTTCGCCCTCTCCGATCACATGGACTGTGACCGGCTTGCGCCGGGCCAGCTGGGCCGTCAGGTCGGCGATGGCGTCGATGTTTACCACGTTGTTGATGGCGCCCAGGTAACACAGATCCAGGCGCTCGGCATCCAGCTGCGGGGGCAGCGGCGACGGGATGCGGCGGGAGGCCAGGTAGATGGCGTTCTCCTCCGGCAGGCCCAGCTTGCGGCAGAAGAGCCTGCACTCCGGGATCACGCGATCCGCCGCGGACAGGTTGTGATCCCGCAGACCGGCCCACACGGAGAAGGGCAGGGTCAGCAGGCGCTTCATGCGGCCGGAGGGGAAGGTCTCGGGCCACATATCGAAGATCTCGAAGATCAGCTTCGTCTCCGGATGGCGGCGCCGGAACCAGGCTGCATAGTGGGCCAGGAAGTTGGGGGGCAGCAGAGCCACCACCACCTGGGGCGGGTCGCGGTCCAGCTCCAGGAACACCTGGCGGGCGAAATCCCGGTGGGACAGGATCCGGCTGGCGGAGAGATTCTTCTGGTAGGGGCGGACGTGGAACTGGCGGCAGCCCGGCACGGTGCACTGACACACCTGCTTGGTGTTGTGGTCAAAGTCGCAGGTATAATACACCGTGTCGTAGCCACGGGATTTCAGGTATGCATCGATGACATGGAGACGGTGGTGGTAATGGTCGGAGCAGCTCAGCAGCACCGCCCGTTTACTGGTCTGTGTCACGGCTTATCCTCCGTTTTGTCGTTTTGAAAGGCCTCGGTGCTCTCGTCCGGTGTCAGCAGCACCAGCACCGTGCGGAAAATCAGCTTCAGATCCAGCCAGACGCTGTACTGCTGGATATAGGTCAGGTCCATGATGAGCTTATCCCGGGGCGAGGTATTGTACTTGCCGTAGATCTGGGCCAGACCCGTCAGGCCGGCCTTGGCCCGCAGACGATAGCGGAACTCCGGCAGGTCAGCCGTGTACTTCTCCACGTTCTCCAGCATCTCGGGCCGGGGGCCCACGATGCTCATGTCGCTTTTCAGCACGTTGATCAGCTGGGGCAGCTCGTCGATGCGGAACTTGCGGATGAAGTGGCCCACCCGGGTGATGCGGTCGTCGTCGCCGGTCACGGATTTGTGGATGCTGCCCGCCTGGGGGTGCATGGAGCGGAACTTGTATACCTCGAACTCACGGCCGGCATAGGTGGCGCGCTTTTGCTTGTAGAACACGGGGCCGTGATCCTCCGCCCGGATGGCGATGGCCGTGGCCAGCAGGATGGGAGAGGTCAGCAGCAGGCCCGCCAGGGAGATCAGAATGTCGCCCAGGCGCTTGATGATGCGCTCCTCGAAATTCAGCTCGCGGGAGGGACAGTGCATCAGTGTGGTGTCGTCGAACATGACGCGCTCACCACTCATGGCCACCACGTCCGACATCTCCAGGCTGTAGTATACGTCCTTTTTGGCGCGGAAGCAGTGCTCCACCAGGGCCGTGCGCTCCTGCACCGAGAGATCATACAGGAACACGGCGTCCACCCGGTCGATGCAGCCCAGCAGATCCGGCTGATCCAGCCAAGCCACCTGATCGATGGCGTACTGCTTTTTATAGCGGCCCACCCGGCGGATGAGCTCCTCCACGTTTTCGCCGCGGCGGGCGATCATCAGGCAGCGCAGGGGTTTGTTGACCTTGAAGTACACAGCGTTTCCGGCGTAGGTCATCACCACGACCACCACCAGCTGCAGCACATAGACGGCCAGCAGCAGCAGGGGACGGTCATACACAAAGTGTCCCCGGTGGATCACCGTTACATTCATGATGCACAGCAGCAGATGCGTTACCAGGTCGGCGAACAGCAGCGTCAGCGCCAGGGAGAAGACGATGGGCTTGCTTTTCCGCTTGCCGATGTCGTAGCCGCCATAGACCCGGCACATCAGCACGTAGACCACCACGAAGGCCACGGCGGTGACGGCCAGGGTGCGGCTGGGCCGGAGCAGGAAGAAATACGCCTGCCCGAACAGCAGGAAGAAGCACAGGCCGCACAGCAGAAAGGTCAGCAGCTTCATTAAAAAAGTCAGAGAGGAATTGAATCTTTTCAGCATAGTAAAAACCCTTTTCTGTTTGTCCTTTGACAAGTCTTTATATTATAACAGGCGGCAATGGAAAAATCAACCTTCCCGTTTCGCGCCCGGAGGTTCGGGCAAAAGCACAGGGAAAGTGCCAGGGTTTGGCTCTTATGTGGAACAATGCCTATATTCCTTCATTATAGACATTCCAGACGGGGATTGGTTAATTATATTTGAACAAATTATGAAATGAGGCCCTGTCCGATGGGACAGGGCCTCTGGGAAAACGATTTTTACTTTTGGCTGGGCATCTTCCACGCCTCGTGGTCGGTGTGCAGCAGGTGGTGGGCAGTGTCGCTGAGGGGCTTGTGCAGGAAGTCGCGGTAGAGCTCCTTCACGTCGGGGTTCTCGTGGGAGAAGCGGACGGGATCGTTGCGATCCAGACGCCAGAGCACCTCGCCGCGATGCTGGGCCAGCTCCTCGCCGTCGTGGATGGGCTGACCGCCGCCGCCGGCACAGCCGCCGGGACAGGCCATGACCTCCACGAAGTCATAACGCACCTGGCCCCGCTGGAGGGCGTTCATGAGCTTGCGGGTGTTGCCCAGGCCGCTGACCACGGCCACGGCCACGTCGCCGGCACCGGGAATGTGGAACTTGGCCTCCTTCCAGCCGTCCATGCCCCGGACATCCCGGAAGGCATCCGGGTCGGGGTTCTGGCCGGTGATGAGGTAATAGGCGCTGCGCAGGGCCGCGTCCATGACGCCACCGGTGGCGCCGAAGACCACCGCCGCGCCGGTACCACTGCCCAGGGGGCTGTCGAAGGGAGTCTCCTCCAGGACGGCGGGGTTGATCTGCTCGCCCCGGAACATACGGACGATCTCGCGGGTGGTCAGCACCACGTCCACGTCCGGGTCGCCGCAGGCGTCCTTCATGGTGGGCAGGGCGGCCTCGGCCTTCTTGGAGGTGCAGGGCATGATGGACACCACGAAGATATCGTGGGGATCCACGCCCAGCTTTTTGGCAAAGTAGCTCTTGGCCACGGCACCGAACATCTGCTGGGGGCTCTTGGCGGTGGACAGGTGGGAGACGAACTCCGGGAACTGGCTCTTGATAAAGCGTACCCAGCCGGGGCAGCAGGAGGTGAACATGGGCCAGGTGTAGCGGTCGCGGTGGGTGAAGCGCTGGATGAACTCGCTGCCCTCCTCCATAATGGTCAGGTCGGCGGCGAAGTTGGTATCGAACACATAGTCAAAGCCCATCTGCTTCAGGGCCGTGACCATGCGCTGGGCCGTGGCGTACTTGGGGTTGAGGTGGTAGTGCTCGGCCCAGGCGGTGCGGACGGCGGGGGCCACCTGCACCACGGTGATCTTCTTGGGGCTGGCCAGGGCGTCGAAGACCTTGCCGGTCTGGTCGTGCTCCTGCAGGCCGCCCACGGGACAATGGGTGATGCACTGGCCGCAGAAGGTGCAGTCGGACTCCGCCAGGGTGCGGGAGCCGGAGACGCCGATGGTGGTGCGGGTACCGGTGCCCATCAGATCCCAGATGTGCATCCCCTGCACCTTGTCGCAGATCTGGATGCAGCGCATACAGCGGATGCAGCGGTTTTCAAAGCGTACAACGGGGGTGCTGAAATCGGGCCGGATGGGCTTGAGGTCCTTGATGTAGTGATGGCCCAGGAGGTTATAGTCGGTGGTCAGCTGCTGGAGCTTGCAGTTGCCGCTGCGGGTGCACTTGGGGCACTGGACATCATGCTGGGCCAGCAGCAGGCGCAGGTTCACGCGCCGGGCCTCGCGGACGCGGGGGGAGTTGGTGTGTACCACCATGCCCTCGGCCACCACGTTGTCGCAGGAGGGCACCAGGCGCTGCTCACCGTCGATCTCCACCATGCAGATGCGGCAGGCGCCGATCTCGTTGATCTCTTTGAGGTAGCACAGGGTGGGGATGGTGATGCGCACGGAGCGGGCGGCCTCCAGGATCGTCGTACCCTCCGGGACGGTGACTTGCTTGTTATCGATGGTCAGGTTTACCATTTTATATCTCGACCTCCTCTGAAATTACCATAGCCGAAGTGGTCGCAGCGCAGGCAGCGGGATGCCTCGGTGATGGCGCCCTCCTCGGTCAGGCCGCACTCGATGTCCTCAAAGTCGCACTTGCGCTGGCAGGCCTGGCGCTCGGTGGTGTTGACGCGGCCATGGGGCGGGCGGTTGTTCAGCTGGGGAGAGGGGATATCCACCGCCACCCGGATCTCGTGGTGGAAGCCCAGGTGCTCGTCGATATTGGCAGCGGCCACCTTTCCGGCGGCGATGGCACGGATGGCTGTGGCGGGACCGGTGACGCAGTCGCCGCCGGCGAAGACATTGTTCATATCGCTGACCTGGCCGGACAGGGCGGCTACCAGCCGTCCGCCGCGGGTGATGGGGACGCCGGCCTGGTCGAAGCCCTGGATCTCGATGCCCTGGCCGATGGCCACGACGATGATATCCGCAGGGATGCGTACCTCGTCCAGCGCAGCCCGGTTGGGCCGGGGACGGCCATCCTTCACATCGCCGATGATCTGCGGCTGCACCCACAGGGCCTGGGCCACGCCGTTCTCGTCCGCCTCGATGCGGACCGGGGCGGCCAGATCCATCAGCTCCGCGCCCTCGGCCAGAGCGCCGCTGATCTCGTCCGGCAGGGCGGTCATATCCTCCACCCGGCGGCGGTAGACGCAGGTGACCTTGTCGGCACCCAGGCGGATGGAGCTGCGGGTGACGTCCATGGCCACGTTGCCGCCGCCGATGACCACCACCTGCTTGCCAGTGAAATCGGGCATGACATCGTCGCCGATGGCCCGGAGCATCTCCACAGCGGACATGACGTTTTTGCTGTCCTCGCCGGGGATGCCGGTCTTCTTATCCTGGTGCGCGCCGATAGCGATGTAGATGCAGTCATACTGCTTCTCCAGATTCTCCAGCATGATATCCCGGCCGATGCGCACGCCGGTTTTGACCTGGATGCCCAGAGAGAGGATGGACTCGATCTCCGCGTCCAGCTTTTCCCGGGGGAAGCGGTAGCTGGGGATGCCGTAGCGCAGCATACCGCCCAGCTTGCCATACTCCTCGAAGATGGTGACCTGGTGGCCCATCAGGGCCAGGTAATAGGCGCAGCTGAGGCCACTGGGGCCGCCGCCCACGATGGCCACGGTCTTGCCGGTGGCGGGGGCGCAGGGGGGATTGGGCACCACGCCGGCGTGATCCACCGCATAGCGCTTCAGGCCGCGGATGTTGATGGGATCATCGATCATGTTGCGGCGGCAGCGGGCCTCGCAGGGGTGCTCGCAGATGTAGGCGCAGGCGGTGGGCATGGGGTTGTCCTTGCGGATCAGGCGCACGGCGTCGGCATAGCGTCCGGCACCCACCAGGGCCATGTAGCCGGGGATATCCACGCCGGCGGGACAGAGGGCCACGCAGGGCACGGGGTTCTGGAGGCTGGCCAGGCAGCGGTGGTGAAGGACGTGCTCCTCGTAGTCGTCCCGGAAGCCTTCCAGGCCGTCCACCACCAGGCGGGCCGCGTCGCGGCCAATGGCGCAGTCGGCGGTGTCTACGATGCTGCGGGCCGTTTTTTCAATGATGCGGATGGTATCCATATCGGCGTTGCCATCCAGCACCTGGGTGATCAGCTTGGTCAGCTGGCCCAGGCCGATGCGGCAGGGAACGCACTTGCCGCAGGTCTGTGCATGGCACAGCTGCAAAAAGGACAGTGACATTTCCACCGGGCACAGTCCCGGAGGGCTGGCGGCAATGCGGCGCTCCACGTCGCGGTAAAGGCTCTCTACCACGGTTTGCGCTCTGCTGGGAGTCTTGATGTCGAGTCTGCTCAAATCAGTTCCACTCCTTCCGCAGCCCGACTCCGGAACCTGGGAGACGGGCTGTTTTTTATGACATCTTAAAGAATGCCACATTTTGAATAAAATGTCAATTTATTCAGAAAAGTTCTCCATCTGATGAGAAATTCTCATTTATGATGAGAAAAAATTCGAAAAATCAATTTGGAAACATTTTGACCGCTCTCGGGGCAAAATCGGGATATTTTTGAAAAAAGGGGGTATGAAACACAATTTTTGACAAAATCAAAACGAAATTTGTTTCGTATAAATATCACTAATTTCCATATAAGAAAGAGAACGGAGACAACTGCTTGCACAGCAAGAAGGCAGGAGGCTTTCGCGGGGAAGACTTGCAAATCATGTGCGTCTGCGCTATACTTAATAGCAAATATAACACGACAGCGGAGGCAAGTATGATCGTTACCATAGATAAAAACACCCAGGAGCCCGCCCTGCGGCAGCTGGTGCTGCGTCTGATGCAGGAGGGCGTCCGGGCGGGACGGACGGAGGGGCAGGACTGCGTGATCCTGACCCTGGTGGGCGAGACGTGGAGGCTGGATCCGGAGAGCCTGCGGGCTCTGCCCTATGTCCGTGGCGTCCAGCGCATCACGCCGCCCTATCGTCTGGCCGGGCGGGAGACGCATCCGGAGAGCAGTGTTGTCACCGTGGGCCAGGCGCAGATCGGCCGGGATTTCTGCCTTATCGCAGGGCCCTGCGCCGTGGAGTCCCAGCTGCAGATATCCGGTGTGGCCCGGCGGGTCAAGGCCGCCGGGGCCCAGCTGCTGCGGGGCGGCCTCTTTAAGCCACGCACTTCCCCCTACTCCTTCCAGGGCCTGGGCGAGAGCGGCCTGCCGCTGCTGCTGCAGGCCAGGGCCGAGACGGGGCTGCCGGTGGTGACGGAGATCACCGATCCCAGGCAGCTGGAGCTGCTGGAGGAGGTGGATGTGCTGCAGGTGGGAGCCCGGAATATGCAGAACTTTGCCCTGCTGCAGGAGCTGGGCCGCCAAAAGAAGCCCGTGCTGCTGAAGCGGGGGCTGGGCGCCACGGTTCCGGAGCTGCTGCAGGCGGCGGAGTATATCCTCGCCGGCGGCAACGGGCAGGTGATCCTCTGTGAGCGGGGCATCCGTACCTTCGAGTCCGACAGCCGCGCCACCCTGGATATTGCCGCCATCCCCACGCTGAAGAAGGCCAGTCACCTGCCGGTGCTGGTGGATCCCAGCCACGCCGCCGGGCGGGCGGAGCTGGTGGGCCCGCTGGCCCTGGCCGCTGCCGCCGCCGGAGCTGACGGCCTGCTGGTGGAGGTACACGACCGGCCGGCCTGCGCCCTGTCCGACGGCGGACAGGCCCTGTCCTGCGACCAGTTTGACCGGCTGGCCGGGGAGCTGAACCGCCTGCTGGCGGCGCTGCGGCCGTGACGGGCTGGTACTACAGGCAGCTTGACCGGGAGAAGCGGAGCATCTATGAGCTCATGCGCGGCGGCATGGAGGCCCTGGCCCCGGTCATCCGCCTGCCCCGTTGCGACGGGGAGACGCTGTCCGAGCTCTATCTGCGGCTGAAGCTGGACACGCCGCTGCTGTTCTATGTCACGGGTTTTCAGTACCGATGGGTGCCCGGGGCCACCCATCTGGAGCTGCTGCCGGAGTATCTGTTTGACCGGGGAAAGATCCGTCAGCATCAGCAGGCCATCCAGGCCCGGCTCCAGCGCCTGGCCCGGCCCCTGCAGGGCAAGAGCGAGCTGGAGAAGGAGCTGGCCATCCACGACTTCATCCTGCAAAACGTCCGCTATGACAAGCTGAAAAAGCCCTATTCCCACGAGATCATCGGCCCCTTGACCCAGGGCGTCGGCGTATGCGAGGGCATCGCCAAGACGGTGAAGGCCCTGTGCGACGCGGTAGGTCTGGAGTGCATCGTGGCCCTCAGCGAGGCCGCCCCGGAGCAGGGTGTCCGCTACCGGCACACCTGGAACGTGGTGACGGTGGCCGGGCAGAGCTACCACCTGGACGCCACCTTTGACAACTCCCTGCAGCGAGGCTGTCCACGCTATGACTACTTCAACCTGGACGACCGCCATATCTTCCGGGATCACCAAAGGCTGGTGCTGCTCCTGCCGCCCTGCACGGCGGACAAGGGCTACTATTACCGCGCCCTGTCCTTCACCAAGCCGGAGGAGGTGGAGAGCCGTGTGCGACAGGCCCTGCGGAAAAAACAGCCCCACTTTGTGTTCCACTGGCGGGGCGGCGGCCTGAACCGCGACATCCTGGCTCAGCTGCTCCAGCGCTGCGGCGCTGTGGCTGCGGAGCGGGGCAAGAGCCTGTCCTGCTCGGTGAATCCGGCCCAGGCCGTGATCCAGCTGGACTTTTCCGATGCGCCCGCCGGCGAGGAGCTGCTGCTCCAGCAGCCGGACGAGGGACGAGGCATAGCGGAAACGGAGGAAAGCGTTCCCCTTTTCCTCTGATTCGATGAAAACCGGGCACCTTTGAGCGGGAATATTCACAAAATTTTTACACCTTTTTTCTTGCACGGCCAGGGAAACTATGCTATGATATAGTTTAATGGCACGGAATGCGTACCTGCCCGATTGGCCGGACAGGTGCGCTCTCATTTTATGAGTGACCGGTATGCAAGTGTAAGAGCGTTTTTGAAGTTTGAAGGAGGAATCGTCTATTGGCACGCAAACATCCTGATCTGCAAGCCCAGCAGGCCCAGCTGCGCCGCAAGCGCCGCGAAAAGGGCCAGGTGCTGGCTATTTTTCGCAAACCTATGCAGGAGTCCCTGTCCTCGGTGCTGCCCATCGTGGCCATCGTGCTGCTGCTGTGCTTCCTGGTAACACCGCTGAGCAACAACGCCATGATGTCGTTTTTGCTGGGGAGCCTACTGCTGATCGTGGGCATGGGCCTGTTCACCCTGGGCTCCGAGATGTCCATGATCCCCCTGGGCGAGGCCGTTGGTAAGGAGATCACCCGCTCCAAGAAGGTGTGGATCATCGTCCTCATCAGCTTCCTGATCGGCGTGATCATCACCGTGGCCGAGCCGGATCTGCAGGTTCTGGCCAGCCAGGTGCCCGCCATCGAGAACAATGTTATCGTCTGGTCCGTGGCCCTGGGTGTGGGCATTTTCCTGGTGATCGCGCTGCTGCGTATCATCCTGGGCATCCCCCTGTCCTATCTGCTCATCGGCTTCTACATCGTGGTCTTCGGCCTGGCCATGTTCGTTTCGCCGGACTTCTGGGCTGTGGCCTTTGACTCCGGCGGCGTTACAACCGGCCCCATGACGGTGCCGTTTATCATGGCCTTGGGCGTGGGTGTCAGCGCCGTGCGTAACGATAAGCACGCCGGCGGCGACTCCTTCGGTCTCGTTGCCCTGTGCTCCATCGGCCCCATCCTGACGGTGCTGCTGCTGGGTCTGCTCTACAAACCCGACGGCAGCAGCTACACCCAGACGGTAATGCCCGACGCGCAGAACACCGTGGAGGTGTTTCGCTCCTACACGGAGGCCCTGCCCCACTACTTTGTCGAGATCCTGTCCGCCCTGGCCCCCATCATGGGCTTCTTCGTGCTGTTCCAGCTGGTGACCCGGCGGATGCACCGCAAGCAGATCATGGGCATGGTCGTGGGCTTCCTGTATACCTACCTGGGCCTGGTGCTGTTCCTGACCGGCGTCAACGTGGGCTTCATGCCCGTTGGTAACTTCCTGGGCCAGAGCATCGCCGGTCTGGATTGCAGCTGGGTGCTGATCCCCATCGCCATGGTCATCGGCTACTTCATCGTCGCCGCCGAGCCAGCCGTCCATGTGCTGAACCGGCAGGTGGAGGAGATCACTGCCGGCGCTATTCCCGCCAGCGCCATGAACACCGCCCTGTCTCTGGGCGTGGCAGCCTCTCTGGGCCTGGCCATGATCCGGGTGCTGACGGGCATCTCCATCATGTGGTTCCTGATCCCCGGCTATGTGTTGAGCCTGGCCCTCACCTTTGTGGTGCCCAAGATCTTCACCGGTATCGCCTTCGACTCCGGCGGCGTGGCCTCCGGCCCCATGACCGCCACCTTCCTGCTGCCCTTCGCCATGGGCGCGTGCACCGCCGTGGGCGGCAACGTGATCACCGACGCCTTCGGCGTGGTGGCCATGGTGGCCATGACCCCCCTGGTGACCATCCAGCTGCTGGGCCTGAGTTATAAGCGTAAGGTGCGCCACACGGCCCCCGTGGCCGCAGCGCCGGTGGAAGTGGAAGAGATCATCGAGCTGGGCTGAGAGGAGGAGCGGATATGAAACGACTGTATTTGATGATGACCATCACCAACCGCGTGGTGGGCTCCGGCCGCTTTGTGGATTTCTATCGGGCCTTCGGCGCGCCGGTGGTGTTCACCGCCTTGGGCCGCGGCACCGCCAGCGACGATATGCTCAGCTACCTGGGCCTGGAGGCCACGGAAAAGGCCGTGCTCTTCTCCGTTGTGACCCCTCAGTGCAAGGAGGTGCTGGTGAAGGAGCTGCTGTCCACCATGCACCTGAACACCCCCGGCAGCGGCATCGCCGTCTGCCTGCCCCTGAGCAGCATCGGCGGCAAGACCGCCATGAACTATCTCATTTCCGGCGACCCGTCCGTGTCGCCCGACATCGAAGTGGAGGAGGATGAAACCATGAAGGACGCTGCTTATCAGCTGATCGTTGCCGTTGCCAACCAGGGCTATACCGACAAGGTCATGGAGGCCGCCCGTTCGGCCGGAGCCCACGGCGGCACCATTCTGCACGCCCGCTCTACCGGCGGCGACGACGCCGGAAAGTTCTTTGGTATGTCCATCGCGGAGGAGCGCGAGATGATCTTCATCGTGGCGCCCACCGGAGAGAAGAACGCCATCATGCAGGCCATCATGGCCCAGGCGGGCCCCAGCACCAAGGCCCAGGCCATCACCCTGAGCCTGGCCCTGGAGGACGTGGTGGGCCTGTTCACCAGCAACCCCGACCAATAAGGACGCAACAAAACATCGCAGCTCCCGGCCATTTGGCCGGGCGCTCTGTCTGTCAAAAAAGGGGCTTAGCCCTTTTTTGACAACAGGCAACAAGAAAAAAAGCACTGCCAAGGCTGGCAGTGCTTTTTTCATCTGTTTTTTACTCAGCGGGATAAACGGAGACCTGCTTCCGATCCTTGCCCAGACGCTCGAAACGGACAACGCCGTCGGCCTTGGCAAACAGGGTATCGTCGCTGCCGATGCCCACGTTGGTGCCGGCGTGGATATGGGTGCCACGCTGACGAACCAGGATGTTGCCGGCCAGAACGAACTGACCATCAGCGCGCTTGGGGCCAAGGCGCTTGGACTCGGAATCACGGCCGTTCTTGGTGGAGCCCATACCTTTTTTATGGGCAAAGAACTGCAAACCAATGTTCAGCATGATGCAGTACCATCCTTTCTATAAGATGATTGCGGGGAACAGGAGGCTCACGCCTCCATAACCTCAATGTGTTCCGGATACTCGTCGTGCAGCTGGGCCAGATAGACCATCAGCCCCGTCAGAAGATTCTGGCAGGTGCTCTCCGCCGTGGGAGCCAGGCCCCCGGGCAGGCGGAAGGAGATGGCGGCGTCCTGCTGCCGGACTTTCACCGAGGCGCACAGACCCATCACGTCGTTGACGGTGGATTCCACCAGACGCACGGCGCTGGTGACGGCGGCGCAGACGATGTCCTCACCCTCTGCGGCATAGCCGCTGTGGCCCTGCGCATCGAAACCGACGATGCGCGCTTCCTCTGTCAGGAATGTAACGGTCGTCATACTGCCCTTAGAAGGAGATCTTGCCGATTTCCACCTTGGTGTAGGGCTGACGATGACCCTGCCGTTTGCGATAACCCTTCTTGGGGGTGTACTTGAAGATACGGATCTTCTTGCCCTTGCCGTTCTTCACGACGGTAGCGTCCACCTTGGCGCCCTCCACCACGGGAGTGCCGAACTTGGTGTTCTCGCCATCGACGATGGCCAGGACCTGGTCGAACACCACGGAATCACCCGCGTTGACGTCCAGCTTCTCGATAAACAGCGTATCGCCCTCAGAGACGTTGTACTGCTTACCACCAGTCACGATAATAGCCTGCATTTACTTGTTGCACCTGCCTTTCCTTAATTACGGACTCGCTGTCGGGGGCGTCCGGGCCAGCCGGAACTTTTAACCCATTCAAAGCGGCTTATCAAGTATAACAGGGAAGTTTCCCGTTGTCAACTGTTTTTTTGGAAAATCGCCGCTTATTCCTCGCCTTTTTCCCCGTCTGCTTCCGCTTCAGCCGCCTTGGCAGCCGCCTCCCGGGCGGCCTCCTCGGCCAGGCGCTCCCGCTCGTCCTGCTCTGCCAGGCGCCGCTTGGTGCGGCGCAGATCCACGATCAGCATCAGCGTGAACAGGCCGCACACAACGGCCACAACAAAATACAGCGCATCCCCCAGGCGGATGCCCGCCAGCAGGAACAGCACCGCCAGCGCGGCCAGGATGATGGTGATATCGATCTGCTTGCGGCGCTTCTTGGTGCGCCGGAGGATCTCCAATTGCTTTTGATTCTCGTCCATTTGTGTTCTCCTTCTCTATAATTCCTCCCGGCGTCCCGGGCGCAGTTCCTCTCCGCTGATCGTCAGCTTCAGCTGTCCGGCGGACAGCTCTGTCAGCCGCTCCTGCAGCCGCTCCGTCGTGCCCTCCGACAGGGACAGCTGCAGCGTTACCTCCGCGCCGTAGTCCAGCGCGTCCACGCAGCCGCCCACGGCGGCGATCTCCAGCTTCACCCGCTCCAGCAGCGGGTAGGGGCACACGCAGCAGCCCGTGCTCCACTGTCCCATCACGGCCACTCCGGCGGCGGACAGGGCATCGTGTGCGCCGCGGCTGTAGGCCCGGGTCAGGCCGCCGGCCCCCAGCAGCACCCCACCGAAGTAGCGTGTCACCACGCACAGGGCGTTGGTGACGCCTGCCCGCTGAAACACCGCCAGCATGGGCTGACCCGCCGTGCCCTGGGGCTCGCCGTCGTCGCTGTAGCGGACGACGCTGCTGCCCAGTAGATAGCACCAGCAGTTGTGCCGGGCATCGTAGTGCTGCTTCTTCACCTGACGGATCAGACTCTGGGCCTGCTCCTCCGTCTCAATGGGCCAGACGTGGCCGATGAAGCGGGAGCGCTTCTCCACGAACTCACTCTCCGCCTCCTGAAAGGGTACCTTAATCGCCATGCCGCGCCTCCCATTCCTGCCGGGTCAGGGCGTAGTACAGGCTGGGGCGGCTGACGCCGTCCGGCCAGGGCTGCTCCGGCCCGGTGCAGACATAGCGGAAGCCGCACTTTTCGATGACCCGGCGGGACTTGTCATTTCCCGGGAAATGGCCGCACCAGACACGCTCGGCGTTCCTCTCCCGGAACTGCCAGCGCAGCAGCTCCTCCACCACCTCGGGGATCAGCCCCCGGCCCCAGAAGGGACGGGCCAGCCAATAGCCGATCTCCGGCTCGTCCGCGATCTCTGGGGCCCCGGCAGCAAACACGCCCACGGAGCCGATGGGCCCGCCTTCGCCGTCCCGGGGCAGCACGGCGAAGGTATCCGGCAGCGACAGCACCGTGCGGATGATGTGGAGGCTGTCCTCCACGGAGGCGTGGGGCGTCCACCCGGCGGCATGACCCACCAGCGGATCCCTGGCCCAACGGTACAGGGCCTCGGCGTCCGCCTCCTGCCAGGGCCGCAGAAGCAGACGGGGGGTCTCCAGCGTCATAGCTCCCACTCCTCCCTCGGCTCCTGCCAGTTCTCGATATAATCCTTCACCTGCCCCAGCACCTTGGGCGGGCAGACGGCCACGATGTCGATGGTGGCGGCATAGTCCACAGACTCCACCTTGGCCTCCCGATACAGGCCGTCCAGCAGCCCCGCCTTGTCATAGGGCAGGTGCAGCGTCACCCGCCGGGTGCCCTTGTCCAGCCGCCGGTCGATGGCCTGCAGCAGCGCGTCGATGCCCTCGCCGGTTCTGGCAGAGATGGACACGCAGTCCTCCCCACCGGGCCGCTGGCCGGAAAAGGCCAGGTCGCACTTGTTATACACCCGCAGACAGGGGATGTGGTCGGCCTTCAACTCGTGGATCAGGCTCTCCACGATCTGTGCCTGCTGCTGCCACTGGGGATTGGACACGTCGATGACGTGCAGCAGCAGGTCGGCGTATTCCAGCTCCTCCAGCGTGGCCTTGAAGGCCTCCACCAGCTGGTGGGGCAGCTTGCGGATGAAACCCACGGTGTCGGAGATCACCACGTCCAGGGTATCGCTGACCGTCAGCAGCCGGGTGGTGGTGTCCAGGGTGTCAAAGAGCCGGTTGTTGGCGGGGATGCCCGCCCCGGTGATGGCGTTGAGAAGGGTGGACTTGCCGGCGTTGGTGTAGCCCACGATGGCCACCACCGGGATCTCATTCTTCATCCGGCGCTGGCGCTGGGTGCCACGCACCCGGCGCACCTCCTCCAGCTCGTCCTTGAGCTTGTCGATCTTGCGGTGGATGTGACGGCGGTCGGTCTCCAGCTGCGTTTCGCCGGGGCCCTTGGAACCGATGGGCCCCTTGCCGCTGGTACCGCCCTGCCGCTCCAGATGCGTCCACATACCGATCAGCCGGGGCAGCAAATACTGATACTGGGCCAGCTCTACCTGCAGCCGCCCCTCCCGGGTACGGGCCCGCTGAGCGAAGATGTCCAGGATCAGGCCGCTTCGATCCAGCACCTGCACGCCGCACAGCTCCGTCAGCACTCGCAACTGGGAAGGGGAGAGGTCATTGTCGAAGATGACCATGGTAGCCTTCTCCTCCTGCACCATCCGGCGCACTTCTTCTACTTTGCCCTCACCGATGAAGCTGTGTGGATCGGGCTTTTCCCGGCTTTGCAGCACCATGCCCACGGCCTGGCCTCCTGCGGTGTCCACCAGGGCAGAAAGCTCCGCCAGACTCTCCTCGTCGGCGTTGTCCTCCCCCAGCACCGGGGAACGCAGCCCCACCAGCACCGCATAATCCCGCTTATCCTCTTGTAATGTCGTGTGTTCCATAGGCATCCTCATTTTTCGCTAAACATACATCATATAATAATATAATTAGCGAGAAATGTAAAGTGGCAGTTCGGAGTAAATGAACCCCCTCCTACATGGAAAACCATGCGGGAGGGGTGATAATTTATGATTCCAGCTGGCGGAGGTATTCCAGCAGCATCTGGGCATAGGGAATCAGCTGGCCGGAGCCGACGCTGGTCTCACGCCAGTCGACGAGGGCGGCGTAGCGCTGGCCGGAGGGCGTCTCGATGCCCAGGAGGAGATAGGCGTGGTACAGGCCGCTGGCTGTCTCGGCGGTGCCCGTCTTGGCATAGACCCGTCCGCCGGGGTACTCCAGCCCATAGGACTGTGCGGCGGCCTCGGCCAGGGTGAGAACCTCCGCCGCCGTCTCAGGGCTGCAGGCCTGGCTCAGCAGCTCCGGCTGGGTGGCGTGGCACACCTCGCCCTCGTCCCGGATCTGACCGATCAGATAGGGCTTCATCAGCTGCCCACCGTTCAGAAAGGCGGCCATGGAGCAGCAGATCTGCAGGGGGGAGGTGACCAGCTCCCCCTGGCCAAAGGCGGCGGAGCCGGAGGCGTTGCGGTTGAGATTGCCGGAAAGACCGCTGGAGGAGCGCAGCGTGCCAAAGTCCAGGGCGTATGCGGCGTCGTAGAGGAAGCCTGCTGCTGTTTTGCCCAGAAGGGCGTTCCCCAGCTGACAGCCGGCGGAGGCGAAGTAGGTGTTCAAGGAGCTCGCCAGGGCCTTTTGAAGACCGAGACCGGGGCCGCCTACCAGCCCGTCATGGTTGGTGATGACGTTGGAGCCATAGCGGAAGGAGCCGGTGTCATCCATGGTGTAGCCGGAGAGGCCGTTCTCGATGAGGCTTGCGGCGGTAATGAGCTTGAAGGTGGAGCCAGGGGGATCCTCCGTCCGCAGGGCGCTGTTGAGCAGGAAGCCCTCACGTTGCAGGTAGGTGGGCATCAAGCTGTCGATCTGGTTCACGTCCATGCCCATATCGTCGGCGCTGCGGGAGGCACAGGCCAGCACCGCGCCGGTTTGCGGATCCAGCACGATGACAGAGCCCGCGTGACCGTCCAGCAGGCGGTAGCAGCTCTCCTGCAGCACGCCGTCCAGAGTCAGCGTCACGGCGGCGCCGACGTGATCCTTGCCGCCGGTATAGAGATAGTCTCTGAGGCTGCTGCGCAGACCGGAGGTACCGTAGATGGGGCTGTTGTAGCCGATCAGATAGGAATACGCCTCGCCGTCCACCAGCGGGGCGGCCTGGCCCGGTGTTACGGGCAGGGAGATGGCGTTGCCGCCGCGGTCCAGGAACTGGCCCTCCAGGGTGGCCTCCTTTTCGTAGATGGCCTCCAGCTTTGCCTTGCGCTGGTCGGCCTCCTCGTTGGCCCCGGGGATCAGACCGGAGCGGAGGATCATGGCCAGACTCAGCCCCAGGGTCAGCGTGACCAGAGCCGCACAGGCGGCGGCCAGGCGCTTGCGCCGGATGTTATACATGGGAACGCTCCTTTCTTCCGCTAACGATCATCATCAGAAGCATGGCCCAATGCACCACCGTGGCGCTGCCGCCCTTGGCCAGGAAGGGAAAGGGCAGGCCGATGATGGGGATAACGCCCAGGCTGGACAGGGCCGCCAGACCCGCCTGCACCGCCAGGGTCAGGCTGAAGCCAATGCCCAGCAGGGCCATGGGCTGACTGACGCACTGGGCGGCGGCCAGGATACCACGCAGACACAGGCCCATCATCAGAAGAACGGCCAGGATGCCGAACAAAACGCCCATGTTCTGGCAGAGATACACCAGGATATAGTCGCTTTCCTGCACCGGGACGTACACCCGGTATTTGGCCCCGAACCAGGAACTGGTCAGCAGGGCGTTCCGGGCCTGCCGGGCCTGATAGAGCTGGTCGTTGGTGGCGGAGTCGGTGTCGGTGAGGATGGTGAGGCGGGTGCTGATCTTTTCATAGATATCGCCCAGGCCGCTGACCAGGCCGTTGGCCGCCTCCTGCCCGGCGCTCTGCTTGTAGCACAGCCAGCACACGGCCAGGGCCGCGCCGGCCAGGAGGGTGCACAGGGTCAGGAGTCCCACCAGGCCCCGCAGCCGCTTCAGGGTCAGGAAGGCCATCAGCAGGAACACCGCACCGATGACAAACAGGGTGCCCAGCTCGTTGATGAGCAGCATACCCAGCGCGTTCACCAGCAGGATGAAGCCCGCTGCCCTCAGGCGCTCCCGGTCGTCACCGTCACCGGACAGAACGCGGGCCATGGCCAGGATGACCAGCAGCTTCAGCACCTCCGTGACCTGAATGTTGAAGCTGCCCAGGCTGATCCAGGCATAGGCCCCGTTCTGCCCGGGCAGCAGCCGCAGCCCGGCATACAGCAGCAGCACCAGGCCCCACAGGCGATAGCCCTTGCCCCGGCAGGGCCGCTCGACCAGCCAGGTCAAGACCGGTGCCGCACACAAGGCCAGCAGCGCACCCAGCAGGTTGAACAGAGCCAGGGAGGCGGTGGAGGGCGGCGCCTCCGGGTCGATGGGCAGGAGCAGCAGCGTCTGCAGGCACACGCCCAGCTGGATGAGAATGGCGGTCAATAGTGCGAGCACCCGGTCGCCGTTCAGTAGCTCTGCGACCACGGCCAGGCACAGCAGCGACAGCAACACCGGCAGCGCACAGCCCATATACAGATCCATGCCGCCCTCGCAGGTGCCGCAGAACAGGCCAAAGACCAGGCTGCAGAGGATGAGCAGCAGCGCGTCCAGGGCGATCAGGCGGCGTACACCGCGGCGCTCCAGACCGGCGGACAGGCTGCCGAGACCGTCCAGGAAGGATATCCGCAGACCATCCAGGGGGGCGAAGGAGCGCTGCGCCTGGCGGCGATCTTTCCGGGAAAAGTACAGGGTCTTATTGTCCGTGTTCGTGTTCATCGGTATCCTCCTGATCCATGCGCCGCAGGGGCGGCTTCTTCCGGGGCTGCAGGGGCAGGGCCTTGAGAAAGACAAAGTAGCTGCCAAACCCGGCCAGGAAGATCAGCAGCAGCAACAGGCCGCTGAGCTGATCGACGAGGGCGCTCATCCCTGGCCTCCCATCTGACGGAAGCGGCGGCGGAGATCACTGGCGGGAGCGCCGCCGTTATAGAACTGGGTGGTGTTGGCGCGGCGGTCATCCTCGTTCCGGCTGCTGCCGTCCTCCAGCCTGGCCAGAAGCTCAGAGTAGATCTCTGGGGTCAGAATACGGATGCGGATGGGTTGGCGGCCAGAGCCCAGGAAGAGGGTGTCGCCGTCCTTGATGTCGTGGCAGGCGGTTTTCACCTTGTTGTAATGCGTGATGACGCTTCCGTCCCTGTTGACCCAGAAGAAGCCCTTCTCGTCCTGGCCGATGGTGATATGCCGCTCGCTGACGGAACGGACAAGCTCATTATAATCGATGAGCTTGATCTCACCCTCCTCGGCTGTGGGACGGGAGATGCTGATGCCGCTTTCGGGGACATCACAGATGAAAAACGTGTGGACGATCCGCTGACTGTGCACATCCAGCTGCTCAACGGCCAACTGGGGGAGCAGCAGCGTGCCGCGGCTCTCCTCCTGCTGAACGTAGCTGTATTTCTGTGCGCTCTTGCGGCCTGGATGTGGACTCTGGGGCTTACGGGGGGTATGGGGTTCCCTGGCTGTGCCGCCAAGGCGGCCTCTGATCCTGTCGAACAGATCCGGGAACACGATCAGCACCACCAGAAATAGCACAACGACAAGCATAAGAACAATGACGATCTGAGACATATGCCTTCTCCTCCTGTGTTTATTGAACTGAAGAAATGATGATATAAAACGGTGCCGGCCACTCACTTGTCAAAGACCTGGGTGACGTGCATCTTGTGGTAGCGATCTCCGGCGATGCCGAGCTCCTTGCAGATGGCTACCCACTTTGCGTCGTGGCCATCTTTCTCCTGGGTGGGGCCGAAGCGCTCATTTCGAAGATAATGAGCAAACTCGTGAATGATGACCTCGCGCAGCTGGCGGGGGGTCAGACTGGGGAGAAAATCCGTATTGACGTTGAAGCCACTTCCCTTGCCCCCATAGTAGAAGCAGGCGATGTATTTTTCGTTCTGTACAAAGTGGACGGGAAGCTTATCGGCGTGTGTGCCTGTCTTTACGGACAGCTCGTGTAATACAGAGTGGATAAAAGTTTTATAGGTGCTCTGGCGGAAGGAGAAACGGGCGTTTTCGCGGCCAAAGGAAATGGAATAGCTATCACGACTCATGAGAACCTCCAAATAAATTATAATAATTTTTAAAAAGATACTTGACACTGCAGAGAAAATGCTGTAAAATCATGCCACAGAAAGAAGGAAAGAGACGAAAGAACTGAGATGTGGGTTGAGATAAGGATAGCATATGCGGAAAGCGCCTATCTGAAAAGAATATCCAGACAAAGGAGGAGAGTCGATGTGCTGAATTACAGTGCGGCGACAGCCATCGGTGGCCGGGAGGAGAACCAGGATGCCTTGTGGGTGAATGGCCTGGGCCTGAGCCAGGGTGACTGGGACGAGACGGCGGGCAAAAGCGAGGGCCCGCTGCTGGCACTGGTCTGTGACGGTGTCGGCGGAGGCATTGCCGGGAAGGGAGCCAGTGACGCGGCGCGCCGGGGCGTGGAAGCCGCCTGGCGGGAGCTGCAGGAGGCGAGCCTTGACGAACAGCGGGACAAGCTGCTGCGGCAGCTGGCGGCCCGGGCCCAGGACAGCGTGCTTCGATTCTATGAGGAAAACGACGGCTGGGGCGGAACGACTCTGACCTTGGCCCTTGTGGAGCCCGATGGCCGCTTTACGCTGCTGAACATCGGTGACAGCCCGGCCCTTCTTGTGCGTCAGGGCGATGTTACAGAGGTGGGCTTTCGGCAGAATCTGGCGGGGTACCGGAAACGTGACGGTTTGCCGGTGCGGCCCATGGATGGCTATCAGCTGATGTGCTGTCTGGGCATTTCCCGCCGGGGCCTCCTCCGGGATCCCCTGGCAGAGGCCTGGCTGGCGGAGGGCCGGCTGGAGCCGGGCGACCGGCTGCTGCTGTGCAGCGACGGCCTGGAGGAGCTGCCGTTTACTCAGGAGTGGAACGACACCTTCGAGGGAAAGAACGAGGATCAGCTGCTTCTGGACTACCTGGCGGCGGCCCTGCAGCGGGGCGAGGCTGCGGCGCAGCTGGTGCGCACAGCGGAGGCGCTGCCGGGCGCGGACAACTGCACGGCGATTCTGATAGAGAGAATGTAAGACAAGAGCGGTTTTGACAAAAGGGAGGGTACAGCGATGAAGAAGGAAGATTGGAAAGCCTGGATCCGGGTGGAGAAGCAGCGTATCGGACTGACCAACGAGCGTCTGGCCACGGAAATGGACGTGTCCGAAACGACGGTGAAGAACCTCCTGAGAAATGCTCCAAAGTGCATGGAAAATGTGGTGATGCTGTCGCTGCTGTTCGGAAAGTCCCTGGATGAGTGCAACTGCCTGCTCCAGGAGCTGGGGTTCCACCGCTTGTACGCCAAGACCCCCGGCGAGGCCATCTGGATCTATCTGCTGGAGCGGGGCTGCTCCACCCGTCCGGCCGCAGCGTATCGCGAATACTCCAAGCAGTTTCTTGACCTGCACGATAAGGCGCAGGAACGGCCCCGGGGCCGGCGCGAGTCCCACAAGGCCCTGTTTGAAAAGCGGGCCGCGCTGCCGCAGGTGAACACGGTGGACGAGCTGTCCTGCATCATCGATATGGCGCATGAGGCCAACGACAAGGGGATGCCTGTGGACGCCGCCCATGACACGGTGTTTCATGAAAAGGCCGTGGCCCTGCTCCCGGGCTTTGAAACGCCCTATCAGGAGCTTTATAAGACGATTTACGAGCGGCTGTGTATGTGCTCTTTGAGTCGTGGCCTGGAGGAGAGCCTGGAGGACGACGTGAATGTGTGTCTGGTGGATCTCTTTGGCCGGGAGTTTTCCTCCCGCTTTTCCCAGATCATTCTGACCATGCTGCGTGACGGCCGCGCCCCCAGCCGTGCCTTTCTGGTGGCGCTCGGCCTCCGCCTGGATATGACGGTGATGGAGATCGACGCGCTGCTGCATAAGGCGGGATATGGCCCTCTGACCGGCCGGGGCTATTTCGAAGCAGTGCTGACCGCCCTTTTGGAGGAGCTGGAGGCGTACCAGCCCTTTGTATTCTCCTCCCACTTTATCTGGGAGCTCCCAGCCCGCGAGGTCGTATTCCCGAAGGAGCGGCGGCCTGAGGACTTTGCGGAACCCCTCTACCGCGATGTCAATGATTGCACGCGCTTTCTCACCCCGGAGGAGGCGGAGTGGCAGCAGCTGGGCACCGACTGGGAGGATGAACTGGCGGCCTTGGCCCCTCCGGAGATGGAGCTGGACGGGAACGGCATGATCCCGGAGGTGACGGTGGCCGACTATATCAAGCGCCGCCTGGAGGGATCGGGTCTGTGCTTCGAGGAGGATGCGGACACGGTTCAGCGCTTCCTCCAGCTGATTTCGGAAGACTAATACAACGAAGGGAGAGCTGACAATGGATCTCACCTCTTTGATCGCCCTTTGGGCCATGCAGAACGGGGATCAGGCGGCCGTTATCCTGCACAGCAGCGTGCTCAACTATATGCCTGCCAATGTCGGGGACGAGAGTTGGAGTGAGCTGGCCCGGGAACTCAAGCGCGTTCAGCTGCTCTTGCCGCTGGACACGCTGGCGGACTGGAAGCTGCTGTCCGACTCGAAGCTCTATGGGCAGCGGGCCAAGAAGCTGCTGCGCCTGGTGGAGCCGCTCATGGAGCAGAAATCCTGGCTCCTGGGCGACCTCTATCGGCTTCCCGCCCCGGCCGGTCATGCAGGCGAGGGCTGTCATAAGCCCCGCCTCTACCCCGAGCAGCTCTTTGGCGGCAAGATCCTGGCGCTGTTCTGTGATCTGGCCGCTCAGGAGGAGTTCATCACCCATGTCTCCCCCGGCAACAACCTGTATGTGCAGTGCAATACCTTCTGGGATGGAAGACGCTGCCATGAGTGCTTCAAGTCCCTGTCCGAGGCAAAGGATCTCCTCCGGGCAAAGCCCCTGTGGAAATCCACCGGGGTGGAGAATCCCAAGGCCCTGCCCTGTGAAGCGGAACTGCTGCTGCTCCGCCCCGCCGACGGCGGACAGTGGACGCAGAAGCGTGTGCCGCGGAAGAATCTCACACCCACGGGCCAGGGCGGCGGCTTCTGCAACATCTTCCGTTCGGGCAGCGGCACGCTGTACCGCCTCTACAAGGGGCCGCACGGCCGGGGAGACAGCGGCTGTATCAACGGGACGGCGTATTCCAAGCTGCGCTATCTTTGCCGCATCGGACAGACGGGCTGCTTTTCCGCGGTGGCGCTGCCCAAGGAGCTGATCCGCCGGCCGGATGTGGGGCTGGATGTCAAGGAGTGCATCGGTTACACGATGGATCCCCTGCCCGGCAAGCCCCTCTCCGTATACCTGGGCAAGGCAAACTCTCTGTATATGCTCTTCGGCAGCAACGCCGGGGCCTTCGCCCGCTTTTACCATTCCCTGGCTCGGACGCTCCTGGAGTTGCAGATGCTGCATATCCATATGAACGACCTGTCCTATAACAATGTCCTGGTGGACCAGCAGGGCAACGCCTACCTGGTGGATACCGACTCCTTCGCCCTGGGCTTTGACAGCAAGCACGCCGCCTATGGCCTCTGCGGCGGCGATATCACCCCGGCCTTCCGCCACCCGGAGATCGGAACAGGAGAGGGACGGCAGCGTATGCTGCTGCCCAAGCACCTGAACTTCTCCTTTGCCATCCTGCTCTACCAGGCGCTGGTCAACGCGGATGTGGCGTGTACACTCTATCGAAAGGGCGAGGAGACCACGGCCCAAAACTTTAACTGGCGCGATATGCGCTTCCCCCTGGAGCCCGGCGGTGTCAGTGATGGCGCTGCGGCCAGCCGGCAGCTGCTGCAGAACTGGCGGGCCGTTCCCGGCCCGTTGCGGGGTATGCTGGCGGATGTGCTGCACCACCGCCGTGTGCTCTCTCTGGGGTTGTGGGTGGAACTTTGCGATAGCGTATAAAAGTGCTGTGCTATCATTGTGATACATAAAACAAAAGGGAGGATAAACAATATGGCTATGCCCACGATCTTGACCTATGTCGGCAATCCGTCCGATTATAAGAAGGAAGGTGTGAAGCTGCACGACCAGAAGGCGGCAGCGGGTCAGATCCAGGTCGGGGTCCTGGTAGACTGCAGCGGCAGCACTGAGGACGTGTATGAGGACATCCAGCATGAGCTTCACCGTATGGTCGACGCGATGCAGAGGAATGTGATCCTGAAGGGTGTGGTTCAGCTCCTGGTGATGACATATAACCATAACTGCGGCGAGCCCCTGGTGAACAAGCCCCTGGAGAAGGTCACCCAGGCGGATATCCGCCTGCCCAAGCCCGCCGGCGCCACCGATACCGGCGCAGCCGTGGCCCGGATGCTGCAGCTGATGGATCAGCAGAAGGCTGCCTGGAGAGATTCTGGCGTGCCCTATTTCCAGCCCATTATGTTCCTCTTTACAGATGGATTTCCCAGCGCCGGCAATATCGCCGGTGAATCCGCCAGCGACCGCAAGGCCCGGCAGAACAGCGTGGAGAGCAACTATCGTGCTGCGGCCAGTTCCATCCAGACCCGGCTGGGAGAGCGGAAGCTGCTCTTTGCCGCCGGCGGCTTCCAGCGGGAGAACGGTGTCAGTGCGGACATGGATAAGCTGTCAGAGCTCACCGGCGGAAAGTATGTCTACCGCATCGTAAATGGCGGCACGGGAGCGGGCAGCGACGGCATCAACCTGGATGATTTTTTCAACGCCCTGGTGACCATGACCTGCTCCACCGTGCAGGGCTCGTCCATCGATACGCTGGATGATCTGATGCTGGGCGAGGTGTTCTCCCGGGGCAAGAAGCAGGCAGGGGGGAAGTAAGATGGTCCTTCAGTATCTGGGTCGGGGGATCCATCACACACAGCAGAATATGCCTTGCCAGGATTTTATCCTGGCAAGACGGCTACACAGCGGCCTGCTGGTGCTGGCTCTGTCCGACGGGGCGGGCAGCGCACAGTATGCACAGCTGGCCGCCCGCATCAACTGCGGCGCGGTGGTCTCCTTCTTCGGAAAGCTGAGGACGGAGGCGGATTTTGGTGACTTTCTGGCCCTGCCGGAGGCAGAGCAGGCGCAGCGGTTGCTGACCCATTGCCGCCAGGCCATCGGGGAGCGGATGCAGCGCCAGCGCTGCGAGAAGGTGTCGGCCTTCTCTGCCACGCTGCTGTTCGCCGTCATCGGCCATGAGCGGGTGCTGATCGGCCACCTGGGCGACGGCGGGATCTACTGCATGGAGGGGGAGATGCTGCGCTGCAGCCCCGGAGAGAACATCGACGGGCTAAAAAACGCTACCTACTTCACGGTCAGCCGCTCCGCTGCCGAGCACCTCCGGCTGACAATGCTGCCGCGTGAGGGGTTGCGGGGCCTGCTCCTGACTTCCGACGGCACCTCCGGCCTGTTCCAGGGCGGTCGGGTGCCTTGGAAGCTGCTGCAATATGCGGCGTCCGGAAAACTCCGTACGAACCGGGGGCTGCGGGAGGCACTCAGACAGTTCGTGCAAGTTCCCATGCTGCGGATGGACGACTGGTCGGTGCTGCTGTGGACGGAGAACCCGCCGGATACGGAGGGCGAAGCAGTCACCGAACCGGTGGATATGCTGACCGAGGAGCAGGAGAAGCTCCTGGAGGAGAAAACGGAACAGGAAAACACGGAACAGGAGGATGTGCATGGAACGGACTAAGCTGGAACGACTCGTGATGGACAGCTGGCCTGATCGTCGCCTGGGAGCGGAGATCGGTCGGGGCGGCACGGCCTGTGTCTATGAACTGCTGAATGAGAGAGGCGCTCAAACCCGGCCTCCCGAGGTGGTAAAGGTCGTGGTGTCCGATCCCGCCCAGGGGAACTTTGCCAAGTGCCTGCGCGGCTATATGGATCAGGAACTGAAGAATATGCAGGAGCTGGCCTATTGCCGTTATACCATGCACCTCCTGCGCCACAGTATGCGCCAGGAGGGGAAGACCACGCTGCTGCTGATGGCCATGCCCCGCTGCGATACGCTGGAGGCTGTCAGCCGGCAGTGGAAGGAAGCGGAGCGGGAGAGCTGGTACGTCCTGCTGCTCCACGATGTGGCCTGTGCCCTGCGGGACTGTGCAAGGAAGCACATCCTCCACCGGGATGTGAAGCCGGAGAACGTGTTCGTGCGCCGAACCTCAGGCGGCGGAATCAGCTTTATCCTGGGTGACTTCGGCATTTCCCGCGAACTGCCGGCCGGCGTGGCCCGGACCGTTACCCATGTGGGTACACCCCGCTATATCGCCCCCGAGATACATCATCATAAGCCCCTGCGCGGCTTCAACTCCGATCTCTATCTGCTGGGTGGCACCGTCTGGGATCTGGCAACGGGGGAGAGCTTCCGGGAGATGTTCGAGGGACGAAATACCCTGCAGATGCCAGACGTGTCGGATGAGCTGTGCACCATTCTGCTGAAGCTGCTGCAGGAAGACCCCATGAAGCGCTATGAAAAGGCGGAGGACGTGCTCCACGACCTGGAGCCCCTGTATCAGCGGGCGCTGCAGCACCTGGGCCAGAAGCGCCGCAGCTGGGACGATTGCGCCCGGGAGGCCAAGGCTCTGTGCCTGCAGGACGAATGGGACGAGGCCCTGCACCTGGCAGCGGAGGGAGCCGAAGCGGGGGAGGATGCCTCCATCCGGCTCCATGCCTACCTGCTGGGACGCGCATATGGAGATCGCCGCGACGGCGAGGCAGAGGAACAGATGGAGCGGGCGATCAAGGAGCTCTGGCCGCTGACAAGAAAGGGCGACGCCGCCGCCATGGCGATCCTGGCCACCCTGCTCTATGATGAGGATGCGCCCTGGGCGGATATGTGCCGGGCCAACCCAGACACATTGCTCCAGGTATCGGCGGAGCGCGGAAGCGCACTGGGCGAGTATCTCTATGGCCGCCGGCTGTATAAGACGGGTAGCGAGCGGGAAAAGAAGAAGGGCATGGACTATATCGGACGCTCCGCCGGACGGGGCTACCTGCCGGCCATGCGTATCTACCGGCGGCTTTTGAAGCGCGGCGAGTTCAACGCGCCCCAGCCGGATATGGTGCAGCTGCTGGATCTGGAGCTGCGGGACTATGAGAGTCGCCTGACAGAGAGTAACCTGCGCGTCGTGTGACAGGATTTTTGAAAGTTTTTGTTGAAACACGGATGCAAATGGGGTATACTATAGGCAACTATACAAGGGAGGTAATCATTTATGATCGAGATCACCAAGGACACCATCATCGGTGATATCCTGGACGTGGCTCCCCAGACCGCGCCCATCTTCCTGTCCATCGGTATGCACTGCCTGGGCTGCCCCTCTTCCCGCGGCGAGACCGTGGAGGAGGCCTGCGCCGTCCACGGTGTGGACGTGGAGAAGCTGCTGGCCCTGGTGAACCAGGAGGCCAACAAGAGCGCCGAATAACATCCGCCACCAATAAACGCATACGGCTTGTCCGTATGCGTTTATCTGTGTTTATCCGGAAGCAGGGTGAAGCTATGAAACATTTACAATTGCAGCCCCGCCTGGCCCTCCTGGCGCAGCTGGTGCCCCTGGGGGCCCGGCTGGCGGATATCGGGACGGATCATGGCTATCTGCCGGTGTGGCTGCTGCAGCAGGGCCGCATCCGCAGTGCCATCGCTGCGGATATCGGCGCGGAGCCCCTGGCCCACGCCCGGCGCACCGCCGGGGAATACGGCGCGGCGCTGGATCTGCGCCTGTGCGACGGACTGAGGAGTATCGGCCCGGAGGAGGCGGACTGCATCGTCATCGCCGGTATGGGCGGGGAGACCATCCAGCAGATCCTGGAGGACAGTCCCTGGCCCTGGCAGCAGGGCTGCACGCTGCTGCTGCAGCCCCAGACCAAGGTGGAGCAGCTGCGCCGCTGGCTGGCCCGGGCGGGCTATGTCTGCCAGGAGGAGCGGCTGGTGTGGGACAAGGGGAAGCTCTATGTTGTGCTGCGCCTGGCGGCGGGAGAACCCTTCGAACCCACCCGTGAGCAGCTGTATGGCGGCTTCTGCCTGGAGAGCGACCCCCTGTATGGCGATTATCTGGAGGCCCAGCTGCGCCGTCTGCGGCGGCGGCTGGAGGGTCTGCAGAAGGGCGGCGGGGAGGACGACGGCTTGCCGCCGCTTATCGCCGCTCTGGAGAAAAAGAAGGAGGCATGGCAGCATGAGCAGCGTGAAGGACATTGAACGTTTTCTGTACGACTGGGCTCCCCGGGAGCTGGCGGCGGACTGGGACAACGTGGGTCTGCTGGTGGGCCGGGGAGAGCAGAAGGTCTCCCGGGTGTTGGTGGCCCTGGATGTAACGGCGGCTGTGGTGCAGGAGGCGGCGGAACTGGGGGCTGAGCTCATCGTGGCCCACCACCCGGTGATGAACGTCCGCTGGCACCGGGACGAAATGCAGACCCTGCGGGAGGAGAGCCGCCTGGGCGGTCTGCTGCGGCTGCTGGTGCGGCGGGACATCTCTGTTATCTGTATGCACACCAACCTGGACGCGGCAGAGGGCGGCGTCAACGATTGCCTGGCCCAAAAGCTGGGCCTCTCGGGCCTGATTCCCCTGACAGAGGAAAAAATAGGCCGCGTTGGCACACTTTCTTGTGAAAAACCCCTTGAACAGTTCCTGCAGGATGTGGTAAAATCATTAAAGCTGTGTGGTCTGCGCTACCGGGACGGCGGAAAGCCGGTGCACCGGGTAGCCGTGGGCGGCGGAGCCTGCGGCGACTACATCCCCCAGGCGCTGGCCCTGGGCTGCGACACCTTTGTCACCAGCGACCTGCGCTATAACGACTTTTTGGATACCCGGGGCCTGAACCTCATCGACGCCGGGCATTTCCCCACGGAGGACGTGGTCTGCCAGGAGCTGCTGCGCCGCATCCAGGCCGCCTTCCCCGCGCTGCATGTCTCGAAATCGGCTGTCCACCGGGACGCCGTGCAATACTACATCACCGAAGGAGAGTAAGAACTATGTCCGGACATTCCAAGTGGCACAATATTCAGAAGACCAAGGGTGCGGCTGATGCCAAGCGCTCTGCCACCTTCACCAAGATCGCCAAGGAGATCATCGTGGCCGTCAAGCAGGGCGGTTCCGGCGACCCGGCCAACAACTCCCGCCTGGCCACCGTAGTGGCCAAGGCCAAGGCCGCCAATATGCCCAATGACAACATCAAGCGCACCATCGACAAGGCGCTGGGTGCCGGCAACACCGACAACTTCGAGTCCGTTACTTACGAGGGCTATGGCCCCTGCGGCGTGGCCGTCATCGTGGAGGCCCTGACCGACAACCGCCAGCGTACTGCCCCGGAGATCCGCCACTACTTTGATAAGTACGGCAAGGGCATGGGCGCCCAGGGCTGCGTGTCCTGGAGTTTTGACCGCAAGGGCGTCATCGTCATCGACAACGAGGACGAGGAGCTGGACGAGGATGCCGTGATGATGGACGCGCTGGAGGCCGGTGCCGAGGACTTTTCCGCCGATGGCCCCGTCTTTGAGATCACCACCGATCCCGACAGCTTCAACGATGTGGTCGCGGCCCTGGAGGCCAAGGGCTATACCTTCGAGAGCGCCGAGATCGAGATGGTGCCCCAGACCTACGTCACCATCACCGGCGAGGACGATGTCAAGAGCATGAACAAGCTCATCGATATGCTGGAGGACAACGAGGACGTGCAGAACGTCTGGCACAACTGGCAGCAGGACTAAACCATATACAGCCTCACCGCCCCCGAACCTGGGGGCGGTGTTTTTATGCCTCCCCCGCGAACAGTTTCCCCAGCAGATCCTCCACCTCCGGCAGCATCACCAGCCCGTCCCGTATCCCCAGGCTGCGGCCAAGGGCCAGCTTCCGCCGCAGGGTTTGGGCATCGTCAAAGAGCACCATATGGCAGCCGTCGGGGCCGCTGCGGGTAAAATAGTGGGCGCAGAGACCGTCGGAGTAGAACACATTCTGTCCCCGCCGCAGCCGTTCCAGCTCCTCCAGGGACAGGGGCCGTCCCTGTCCGGAAGGGGAGGGCAGCGGAAAATCCATGGCCAGCCGCTGCAGATCCAGCACCAGCCGCTCCGGACCATACTGCGCCACCGCCTGTTCCAGCCGCTGCCGCAGCGTACCGCCGGAGATGGACGTGCACAGCAGCACCACCGCCTCCGGCACGGCGTAGTGCTCCGGCACCAGCAGCCTCCGGCCGAAGTCCCGCAGCAGCGGCCACAGCTTCCGCAGCAGGGCCCGCCGGTCCTCCACCGGTGGTTCCTCCCAGTCCAGCACCACCCCGGCGAAGCGCCGCTGACGGCACACCTGCACGATCTGCCCGGCCAGACGCTCCGGCTCCTCCACCGGCGGACAGTCCCAGTCCGAAAGCAGCATCAGCCCGCCCCGCAGGGAGGCGGGCAGTGGCGCGGCCAGCAGCCGGGAGCCAGCCCCCAGGCGATAGGCCACATGGGCCAGCCGCGCCGTGGCGGCCCGGGCGGTCTCCAGTCGCTCCGGACTGGCGGCAAGATACAGCGGCACGCAGATTCCCCCTTGTTTTCAGGCCAAAATGGTGATACACTATGTTCAAACCTATGTGAAAAGGAGCAGCCCTATGCGCATTTCCCTGGTACCGGACGCCGTATATCCCACCTATCGGCACATCACCCCCGCTCTGCTACAGGGCCTGGGCATTCATCTGCTGCTCAGCGACCTGGACTTCACCCTGGCCCCCAAGAGCACCCCCCGGCCGGATGAGGCGCTGCGCCAGTGGTTGGCCGAGCTGCAGGAGGCTGGCATCCGGGTGATGATCCTGTCCAACAATCGCCACCCCCAGCGGGTGGAGCGCTTCTGCAGCGACCTGGGCATCTCCTATGTGGGCCACGCGCAAAAGCCCGCCGTTCGCGGCTTTCGCCGGGCCATGGCCCAGGCCGGCATTCCGGCACAGCATACCGCCATGCTGGGCGACAAGCTGCTGACGGACGTACTGGGCGCCAACCTCAGCGGCGTCACCGCCCTGATGGTGGAGCCCGCCGGCGGGGCGAACACCCCCTGGCAGAAGGTGCTGCACGCCATGCAGGCCCCCTGGAAACGTGCCGCTGCCCGAAGAGACAAACAGAACTAAAATAATATTTATAGTAAGGAGACCGTACCATGAACCATTTCGCGAAGATCGCCGCCCTGCTGCCGGAATATCAGCTGGACGGTATGCTGCTGACCTGTGAGGCCAACCGTTTCTATGCCTCCGGATTCCACTCCACCGGCACCGACGGCGTGGCCCTGGTGACCCGGGAGGGCAGCTTCTACTTCACCGACTCCCGCTACATCGAGGCCGCCCACAAGCAGGTGCAGGACGCCGAGATCCAGCTCACCGATGCCCAGCACCCCTATGTGGATCTCATCAACGCCGCCATGGAGAAGACCCATGTGCAGAAGCTGGGCTTCGAGGATGCGTATATGACCGTGGCGGATTTCCGCCACTATGAGGAGAAGCTCCATTGTGAGCTGGTTCCCGCTACCCAGCTGCTGACCCGCCTGCGCCAGAGCAAGGATCCCGAGGAGGTGGAGCGTCTGGTTGCCGCCCAGCGCATTGCCGAGGGTGCCCTGGCCCAGATCCTCACGGAGATCCGCCCCGGCGTCACGGAGAAGGAGATCGCTGCCCGCCTGCAATACCTGATGCTTTCCGGTGGCGCGGAGAATATGTCCTTTGACCCCATCGTGGCCAGCGGCCCCAACAGCTCCATGCCTCACGCCGTGCCCACCGACCGAAAGATCCAGGACGGCGACTTCGTCACCATGGACTTTGGCTGCATCTACCAGGGCTACTGCTCTGATATGACCCGCACCGTGGCCGTGGGCCACGTTACTGAGGAGATGGAGAAGGTTTATAACATCGTGCTCCAGGCCCAGCTGGCCGGCATCGCCGCTGCCAAGGCCGGTGCCACCGGCCACGAGGTGGACGCTGCCGCCCGTCAGGTCATCGCCGACGCGGGCTATGGCCCCTATTTCGGCCACAGCTTCGGCCACAGTGTGGGCGTGGAGATCCACGAGTCCCCCAACGCCAATCCCTCCAACGACAAGCCCCTGCCCCTGGGCGCGGCTATTTCCGCCGAGCCCGGCATCTATCTGCCCGGACGCTTCGGCGTGCGCATCGAGGATGTCGTGGTGCTGGAGGAGGGCGGCTGCCGGGATATTACCCTGGCCGACAAGGCGCTTCTGGTGCTGTGAGGCTGTTTTCTCCGGAAAAAACGGGAAAAAATAGCGTCAGGCCCTTGCCAAAACGCATATAATCGTGTAAAATAATAAGGCTGTATAGGCAAATTTTTGAATACGAGGAAATACTCCCTCTGAGGATTATTTTCTCATGATATGGGAGGATACACATATGGCAACCATTACCGCCGGCGATTTCCGTAACGGTAAGACCTTCGAGATGGAAGGCAAGATCATGCAGGTCGTCGAATTCCAGCACGTCAAGCCCGGCAAGGGCGCGGCCTTTGTGCGCACCAAGATGAAGAACATCGTCACTGGTGCCGTCACCGAGACTTCCTTCAACCCCACCGCCAAGTTCGAGGAGGCTTTCGTGGAGCGCAAGGATATGGCCTACAGCTATAACGATGGTGACCTGTACTACTTCATGGATCAGGAGACCTTCGACATGGTGCCCCTGGGCAAGGATCTGCTGGGCGATGCGTTCCGCTTCATCACCGAGAACACTGTCTGCAAGGTGCTCAGCTATAAGGGCAGCGTTTTCGGCCTGGAGTGCCCCAACTTCATGGATCTGGAAGTTACCGAGACCGAGCCCGGCCTGGCCGGCAACACCGCCACCAACACCCTCAAGCCCGCCACCGTGGAGACCGGCGCCGAGGTGAAGGTGCCCCTGTTCATCAACATTGGCGACAAGATCACCATCGATACCCGCACCGGCGAGTATCTGGGCCGCGCCAAGTAAATAGAAGCGTCTGGCATATTGAGAAAGGAGCATGAACATGGAGATCACTGAGAAGGTAGCCTATCTGAAGGGTCTGGCCGAAGGCCTGGCACTGGACACCGATTCCAAGGAGGGCAAGCTCATTGCTGCCATCATCGACGTGCTGGATGACATGGCCGACCAGATGATGGATCTGGAGGACGAGCTGTGCGACATGGAGGCTGGTCTCGATGCTGTCAGCGACGACCTGTCCGAGGTGGAGGAAGCTCTGTTCGAGGATGAGGACGACGATGAGGATGACGAGGACGAGGATGAGGACGACGAGGAGTACTTCGTGACCACCTGCCCCGCCTGCGAGGAGGAGATCATCTTCGACGAGGACACCCTGGAGAGCGGCGAGATCCGCTGCCCCAACTGCAATGAGCGGCTGGAGTTCGATCTCAGCGACCTGGCCAACGGCGAGGACGAGGACGACGAATAATTGAATTGAACAAAACCGGCGACATTCAAAAATGAATGTCGCCGGTTTTGTTAGAGCTTTTGACAAGCTGAAACCGAGGCCCCGGCGAAGGCGGGGCCTCGGTTTGTGTATCTGTCTTGAAAATTCCGACGCTTACTCCTCCGGGGTCAGCATCGCCGCAGCGACGCACAGGGACAGGAAGGCGTGCTCCTCCGTGCTGGAGCGGGAGGCGATGGCCACCGGCACCTTGGTACCGGCCAGCACGCCGCAGGCGTTGGCGTCGGCGGACATGGTCAGCACCTTCATGACCGTGTTGCCGGCCATAACGTTGGGCATCAGTACCGCGTCAAACTCGCCGCAGTAGGGGCAGTCGTAGCCCTTCAGCCGGGCGGCCTCCTTGCTGACGATCAGATCCCAGGGGATGGGGCCCACCAGCTCGCAGTCGGCAATGGGATCCATCTTGTGGGAGCGCACGATGTTCTGCGCCTCCACCGTGTCACGCATGTGGAAGCTGGGCTTCTCCACCAGGGACAGCACCGCGATCTTGGGCCGCTGGATGCCCAGGTGGTTCAGCACATGGACGATGTTCTTGACCACCTTTTTCCGCTGGCCCTCAGAGGGCTCGATGAGCACCGACACATCGGACACGGCCAGGAGCTTGTCATAGTAGGGCACCTTCACCATGGCCACCTCGCTGACCAGGCCGTCGGCCAGGCCGTTCTTCTTGTCCAGGATGGGCATCAGGAAGTCGCGGGTGGAGGTGTTGCCGCGAACCAGCACATCACCCAGACCGTTGTTGATGATGGAAATGGCCCGCTTCATGTAAGCGTGGTAGTCCGTGCCCAGGTCATAGGCGTTCACGCCGCTGATGATGCACTCGCGGTCGCCCAGGCCCAGCTGTTCCATCAGCTCCCGGATCCGCACCTCATTGCCCACCAGGATGGGCTGGCAAATGCCCTCCGCCTCCGCATCGAACACGGCCTTCAGAATGTTCTCACACTCTGCACCGGCTACCACCATGCGGGCGGGCTTCTTCAGCGCCTTGGCGCGCTGGATCACAAAGTCAAATTCCTTCTCATAGCTATGCAGCATATCTTGCGTCTCCTTTCGTCCTTACAGCAGGCCCGTGCCGCCGTTGATCAGCAGGAACAGCGGTGCAAACACCAGCGCCACGATGGTCATCAGCTTGATGAGGATGTTGATGGAGGGGCCGGAGGTATCCTTGAAGGGATCGCCCACGGTGTCGCCCACCACGGCCGCACGGTGGGCCTCGCTGCCCTTACCGCCATGGCTGCCCTCTTCGATGTACTTCTTGGCGTTGTCCCAGGCGCCGCCGGCGTTGGACATGAACAGCGCCATCAGCACGCCGGTGACCAGCGCACCGGCCAGCAGACCGCCCAGGGCGGCGCTGCCCAGCAGCACGCCCACGGCCAGGGGGGCCAGAATGGCCATGATGCCGGGAATCAGCATCTCATGCAGGGCCGCCTGGGTGGAAATGGCCACGCAGGAGGTGTAATCGGGCTTGCCGGTACCCTCCAGGATGCCGGGGATGGTACGGAACTGGCGGCGGACTTCCTCGATCATCTTGTAGGCCGCCTTGGACACGGAGTCCATGGTCAGGGCGGAGAACAGGAAGGGCAACATACCGCCGATGAACAGACCCACGATGACCTTATAGTCCAGCAGGTCGATACCGGTGTCGAACAGGTGCACGGCCTCGGCATAGGACACGAACAGAGCCAGGGCGGTCAGGGCGGCGGAGCCGATGGCGAAGCCCTTGCCCATGGCGGCGGTGGTGTTGCCCACGCTGTCCAGCTTGTCGGTGATGCTGCGGACCTTGCCGGGCAGGCCGGACATCTCCGCGATGCCGCCGGCGTTATCCGCGATGGGGCCGTAGGCGTCCACGGCCACGGTGATACCGGTGGTGGACAGCATACCCACGGCGGCCAGGGCGATGCCGTACAGGCCGTCGGCCATAAACGCACCGATGATGCCCACCGCGATCAGCAGGATGGGCACGGCGGTGGACTGCATACCCACGCCCAGACCGGAGATCACCGTGGTGGCTGGGCCGGTCTCAGACTGCTGGGCAATCTTCTTGACAAAGCGATAGTCGCCGGAGGTGTAGATCTCGGTGACGATACCGATGACCACGCCCACCACCAGGCCGAAGATGATGGCGATGGCGGACTTGAAGTTGCCGAAGAAGCCCCAGCTCATGGCCAGGGAGCCCACCACGACCACGGCACTGGAAACATAGGTACCGGCCTTCAGGGCCTTGTGGGGGCTGGATTTCTCGTCGCCCTTGACGAAGAAGGTGCCGATGATGGAGGCGGCGATGCCCACCGCGGCCAGCAGCAGCGGGAAGATGGCGCCGGTGATGTCGTAGGTCACCGCGCCCAGCGTGATGGCGGAGACGATGGAGCCCACATAGGACTCGAACAGATCGGCGCCCATGCCGGCCACGTCGCCCACGTTATCGCCCACGTTGTCGGCGATGGTGGCGGGGTTCCGGGGGTCATCCTCGGGAATACCGGCCTCCACCTTGCCCACCAGGTCAGCGCCCACGTCGGCGGCCTTGGTGTAGATACCGCCGCCCACACGGGCGAACAGGGCGATGGAGGACGCGCCCAGGGAGAAGCCGGACAGCACGTCGGCGCTGTCCGTCAGCAGGTACACCGCACCGCAGCCCAGCAGGCCCAGGCCCACCACGCACATACCCATCACCGCGCCGCCGGAGAAGGCGATGGACAGGGCCTTGTTCATGCCGGAGTCCTTGGCGGCGGCTGCCGTACGCACGTTGGCCTTGGTGGCCACGTTCATGCCGAAGTAGCCCGCCAGCGTGGAGAACAGCGCACCGGCCAGGAAGGCCAGCGCCGTGGGCCAGCCGATTCCAAAGCCCACTGCCACGAACAGAATGGTCACGAAGATCACCAGGATCTTGTACTCGGCCATCAGGAAGGCCTGTGCGCCCTCATGGATGAAGGCGGCGATCTCTCTCATGCGCTCCGTTCCGGCATCCTGCTTGGCCACTCTTGCGGATAAGACCACCGCAAACAGCAGCGCCAGCACGCCCAGAACGGGAGCCAACACAGCTAACAGTTTCATTTTTGTTTCTCTCCTTTTTTCCTTTTGGTTTTTTCCTGTTTGCTTTCTTTTTGTTTCCCTTTACATTTTCATACGTCATTCACAAATAAATATTATAATCCATTTCTTGGGATTGACAAGTGCTTTATTGAAAAAAAGTTTTAAATTAGTAAAGAAATTCTCATTTTCGTTGTTTTAACGAACGCCCACCCAAAAGTAATTATGTAATCGAATGAAATTTAGTGCATCAATTCTATTCCAGGGAAAAACCGTATCGTCAGGGGAGTCTTCGGCTCAGTGTGTCATGCCCACATCTGCCTGGCCGGTGCGTATAACATAGGAGGAAACGATCTCAATAAATTCCGAAGCGGTGGGGGCGCTGCTGAGTGGATAACCGGCCATCTGGCACAGCAGTGCCGGGTTCACCTGCCAGGCCCGGGAGACCGTGGTGCGTATGTTGCGCTCCACCGCCGTCCACTTGCAGCCGAAGTGCTGGGCTGTTTCCATGTAGATCTCCTTTGTCACCGCCTCCAGCCGCTCGTTCTCCGTTACGGCCAGATAGATGGCATAGCTTGTGTGCTTGTATCCCTTATAGCAGCGCGTGATGCCGAAGGGCCGCAGAACATCCTGTATACAGGTCATATCGATTGCCTCCCAGGTAAAAACTGTCTGAGAAGATAATATGACAAAATACAGAAAAAGCGGTCTTTATCGATTATGTTCGACTGATTTCGACATAAAAGTAAGAAATGCTACGGCATAAGAAATATGCAATACCCTTTTTCTGCCATCTCCGGAAGAAAAAGAGACGGTGGAAACCTTATTCGGTCGTGGTTTACAGCGCCCTTTCCGGAGGTGTGCAGCGTTAGAAAAGCGTTAGAAATTCGCATTGTGTGATGGAGGTGAAGGGTAAAAGGCAAAGCCCAGAACCATTGCAGTACAACGGTTCTGGGCTTGGCACGCCGTGAGGGATTCGAACCCCCGGCCTTCTGGTCCGTAGCCAGACGCTCTATCCAGCTGAGCTAACGGCGCGTGTCTCTCAACGACTTTGCTATAATACCACGTCGGAAACCAAAATGCAAGTCTTTTTTTTGTTTTTCTGAAAAAAATTTTGCCTGTCGAATCGGCGTCACAATCGCGGGCTTTTTGCCCCGCCGTATAAGGGCATTTCTGTCGGGAAATACTGTCTCTATCCGATGGATGGAGGCAGAAGGAATGCAGGGGAAGGTAGAGATATGCGGCATCAACACGGCAAAGCTGGAGGTGCTGAAGAATGAGGAGATGTGCGAGCTGCTGCGGCGCACCAAGGAGGGGGACATGGCGGCCCGTGAGCGGCTGATCCGGGGGAACCTGCGGCTGGTGCTGTCGGTGCTGCAGCGCTTTCAGGGCCGCGGGGAGAGTGCGGACGACCTGTTCCAGGTGGGCTGCATCGGCCTCATCAAGGCCATCGACCATTTCGACATCACCCAGCCCGTGCGCTTTTCTACCTATGGCGTTCCCATGATCGTGGGGGAGATCCGGCGCTATCTCCGGGACAACAGCGCCGTGCGAGTATCCCGGAGCTTGCGGGACACGGCCTATAAAGTGCTGCAGGCCCGTGAGCGACTGCTGCGGCAGGATCAGCGGGAGCCCACGGTGGAGCAGCTGGCCCGTGAGCTGGGCATCCCCCGGGAGGAGATCGTCCTAGCCATGGATGCCATCGTGGATCCGGTGTCCCTGTATGAGCCGGTCTATTCCGAGGGCGGCGACACCGTCTGCGTGATGGATCAGGTCAGCGACCGGCGCAGCAGCGACGAGTGCTGGCTCCAGCATATCGCCCTGAAGGACGCTGTTGGCCGCCTGAGCCCCCGGGAGCGTAGCATCCTGTTGCTGCGCTTTTGCCAGGGCAAGACGCAGATGGAGGTGTCGACGGAGATCGGTATCTCCCAGGCCCAGGTGAGCCGCCTGGAAAAAGGGGCCATTCGCTCTATTCAGAAGGAACTGTGATGCAGCAAACCCGCTGCAGCTTCCATCCGGCATAAGGGATGGAAATTGCAGCGGGTGTAGCTTTTCATAAATCCACAACAGCCGATCTCATACCTGGCTGACCATTCATGAACGCTCCGCTCTCTGGATATGCGCTCTGATCGCTGCCTCGTGTTTCCTGCAATAAGCATAGCTGTTGCGCATAAAATCCACAATGCCCTGGCTTCTGTACATAGAATCCAGCGTGTCCAAAATAAGTTTGCCGTCCACCGCCATGTCGAAGAAATAGGGGTAGATGCAGCCGCCGTTCTCTCTGGGGAAATAGGGATTGATGGAGCTGAGCCGTTCGTCCCTCATCACAGATTCGACCACCATTTCGCTCAAAATCCACTTGAGCGAGGGGCGCTCGTATTCATCGTAGCTGTCTCCGAAGAGCTGATTCCACACATGAAACCAAACAAAGTGTATGATCTCATGAATTCCTTCCCCGATGGCGCCTCTTTCGCTGTTCATATAGAAGGTATCATAGCAGCGCTCCTTCAGAAAACGAGGTTCAACGGGATTCAGACTTACACGACACTGTATATCATGGAACAGGTTCCCGCAATCCATGTCGAAAGCATCCGTCAGGGCAGCCGTGATTTGTGGCTTACAGACGTTCCAATGATGCGCATATAAAGCCACTTTTTCATGGATCGCATCTTCCAGCTCTGCATAAACAGCGCGCATGGTTCGCTCGATATATGTTTTCCTTTCGCCAAACGGCAAACTTGCGGCATAGACCTTGTCAAGCTGCGGATAGAAATGGTATAGGGGTTCAGACCAAAAGGTGGATTCCTGCTCTGTCTGGAAATCCATGATCCGCTCGATCATGTAGTCCACGCCGGGGTTCACAAATGTCACATCCAACTGCTGTACCGCCTCCAACGCCATTAGTGTCACAGGCTGACGGAAACAAATCCGCTGCCTATGTTGTAGGGAATATATCTATTTAGATATGAACCAGAATCATAATCAACTTTGACAGTAGGCCTATACACTCAACACTTCAAAAAGTGGTTTCATCACTCAACCCTACCGACAATCAGACAGCAGAGCTACGCTCTCCGCCTTGCCCCATTTGCAGGAAACGCTCATAGTGCTCCTGAAGCCACTGCTTCAGCTGCGCCACGCCCGCCTCGTCCCAGGGGAAGTCGCGCTGCTGCACGTCGGTGGCAGCCTCGAAGCAATATACGGTGTACACGGCGGCATGGAGCAGCTGCTGCGCCTTGTCCGTGGCAAAGCGATAGCGGAAATCGCCTATGCTGCCGGTGTAGACAAAGGCCCGCTTGAACCAGCGGGGGGTCAACTCAGAAAATTGCGGATGCATGGCTGCGCCTCCTTATACAATATCATATAGCTGCCGCAGGTCGCGGATCTCCCGGTCGATGCGCAGCCCCTCCGGCCGCGCCGCACCGTGGGGGTTGTACCAGCAGCAGGGGAGCCCATAGTTGTTGGCGCCCCGGATATCGCTGCTGAGAGAATCCCCCACCAGCAGGCAGTTGTCCCGGGTGATGCCGTCGATGTGGGCGAAAACGTAGTCGAAATAGGCGGCGCTGGGCTTGCTGGCCCCGGCCTCCTCGGAGATGAAGGCCCCGCTGATGTAGGGGGCGATGGCGCTGCGGCTGAGCCGGGAGCGTTGCACGGAGGCCACGGCGTTGGTGACGATGTAGAGCCGGTGATCGGTAGAGAGCCGGCGGCAGACCTCCTCCGCATAGGGCAGCAGCAGCGTGCTCTGGCCCAGGGAGTGCAGGTGGATGTCGTTGCAGAGAACGGGATCCCGCTGCAGGCCGATGATGGCCAGGAAGCGCCGGAAACGCTCCACCACCAGAAAGTCCTTGCTGCATTCGCCTCGGTCAAAAGCGGTCCAGAGTGCGCCGTTGATCTCCTCATAGCGGTGAAAAAGCTCGTCGCTGTCGGGAATGTCGCAGCGGGCACAGACCTCCTGAAAGGCGATGCGGTTGGCCCGGTCAAAATCGAACAGTGTGTTGTCCGCGTCCAGTAAAAGATAGGGATAGTTCATGAGCAGCTCCTCAATATATGGTGTGCAGCCAGTATACCATAACCGGAAAGACAATGCAACATAGGATACATAATCCCCGCTACTGACAGGGATAAAAAAGGTAAAAAAAGGGGAAAAAGGTGGTTGACA
>CAZUYE010000004.1:0-45755 GCA_964624925.1 uncultured Oscillospiraceae bacterium
CCCGGGAGACGGTGAAGGCCATGCGCAAGGACGTGCTGGCCAAGTGCTACGGCGGCGACATCACCCGCAAGAAAAAGCTGCTGGAAAAGCAAAAAGAGGGCAAAAAGAAGATGCGCAATCTGGGCACGGTACAGGTACCCACCGAGGCATTCATGGCCGTCCTCAAGCTGGACAGCGACTGATAGACAACAGGAGCCGGAGGCATATGCCTTGAAATGACCCCAAAAAGTTAGACAATAATTCGAGGGGAAATTGTTCAAGCAACCAAAAGGGCTTGCTGCCTGTGCATCGCAGGCGGCAAGCCCTCAAGTTTTGCCTTGGCCCTTCTGAAGCATCCGCCGGTACTGCTTGTGCTGATATTGCCAACCTTGGTCTGAATGAAGGATAAGCCCGGTTCCATCTCTTCAGATGGTAGTAGAAGGTTGCACGGGGCAATTGAGCGATTGAAAGTAGAATAGCCAGAGAATGTCTATTCCTCAGTTCTTGAACTACGGCGCGGAACGCAGCGAAGCCTATTGTCAAAAAAGGCCAGGGTCTTCCCTGGCCTTTTTGCTTATTTCAGGATCCGGGCCGCGGATTCCTCCGCAAACTGCTTGCTGTACAGGTCGTGGTAATAGCCCTTCCGCCGCAGCAGTTCCTCGTGGCGGCCCTGCTCCACGATGCGCCCGTCCCGCACCACCAGGATCATGTCCGCCTTGCGGATGGTGGACAGGCGGTGGGCGATGAGAAAGGAGGTACGATCCTGCAGCAGATGGTCGATGGCCTGCTGGATCAGCTGCTCCGTCTGGGTGTCGATGGAGGAGGTGGCCTCATCCAGCACGAAGATCCGGGGATCGGCCAGCACGGCCCGGGCGAAGGAGATCAGCTGCTTTTCACCGGTGGAGAGACGGCCGCCGCCCTCGCCCACGTCGCTGTCCCAGCCCTTTTCCAGCTTCTCCACCACCGTATCCGCCGACACGGCCTGGGCCGCCGCCTCCACCTCCGCGTCGGTGGCCTCCAGCCGGCCATAGCGGATATTCTCCCGGACGGTACCGGAGAACAGGTGGGGATCCTGCAGCACATAGCCGATGTTGGAGTGCAGCCACAGCTGGCTGCGCTGGCGGTAATCCACGCCGTCGATGAGGATCTGGCCCTCCGTGGGCTCAAAGAAGCGGCAGGCCAGGTTCACCAGGGTGCTCTTACCGGCGCCGGTCTCGCCCACGATGGCCACGGTAGAGCCCTGGGGGATGTGCAGGGAGAAGTGCTCCAGCACATTTTCGCCGCCGTCGGGATAGCGGAAGGTCACATCCCGGAACTCGATCTCGCCCCGGATGGGCTCCCAGTTCTCCGTTTTGGGCTGGAAGGCATCGCCATAGCGGGCGATGACCTCCGGCGTGTCCTGCACCTGGGGCTCTTTGTCCATCAGATCCGTCACCCGCTCGATGGCCGCCTGCATGGAGATCAGTTCGGCAATGTCGGCGGCGGTGATCTGGATGGGCTCGAAAATGCCCACGGCATAGGTGGTGAAAGCGGACAGCGTGGCCAGCTCCAGCAGGCTGTCCGACACCATGTGGCCGCCCCGCAGCAGCACGATGGCCACGGCCACGGTGCTGGCAAAGAGCACCAGGGGGATATACAGCGCGTTGAGCCGGGCCGCGCCGATGCCGGCATCGTGCATCTCCCGGGTCAGGCGGCGGAAGGAGGACACGGTCTGCTCCTCCGTCACCAAGGTCTTGGTGGTCTTGGCGCCGGTAATACCCTCGTTGAAGGCGCCGGTGATACGGGAGTTCATCTTGCGCACCCGGCGGTTCCAGCCCAGGATGCGGTTCTGGAAGTAGCCGGTGAGCACCGCCATCACCGGCACGATGGCCATGACCACTAGGGCCAGCCGCCAGTTCAGGATCAGCATGGCCGCGAAGCTGCCAAACACATACAGCAGCGCCCATAGGATATCGGCCAGGTTCCAGGCCACCAGGCTGGCAATGCGGTTGGTGTCGCTCATGACCCGGCTCAGCAGATAGCCCACCGGGGTGACGTTATAGAAGGAGAAGGACAGGGTTTGCAGGTGGTGGAACAGCCCCTTGCGCATATCCCGGCCCAGATACATCTCCACATACATGGAGTTGCGGGCAAAGGCCACCACAGAGAAGAACTGCACCACGATCAGCAGCAGATACACGCCGCCGAAGGGCACCAGCCCCCGGGCGGTGCCGGGCTGGATGAAGTGGGCGATGGCATAGCGCTGCAGCAGGGGGTAGGCCACGTCCACCGCTGCGCACAGGGCGTTGAACAGCAGCATCCCCACGAAGTCCCGGCGATAGGGCCGCAGATAGGGCCCCAGCCGCTTCCACACCCGCCAGTCGAAGGAGCGGGTATATTCCTTTTCGTCAAAGGCCGCCATTATGCCTCGCCTCCTTCCGCCAGCAGCGCCCGGTCGTCGCTGCGCATTTGAATGTCGTAGATGTCCCGGTACAGGCCCGGCTGCCGAATCAGCTCCGCGTGGCTGCCCAGGGCCGCCGCCCGGCCGTCCTCCAGCACCAGGATGCGGTCGGCCTGCATCAGGGTGGTGACCCGGTGGGAGATCAGCAGCACCGTGGCCCGGCCCAGGCTCTCCCGCAGGGCGGCGCGGATCTTGGCGTCGGTCTCTGCGTCCACGGCGGAGAGGGAGTCGTCGAAGATCATAATGGGGGCCTCCTGCATCAGCATCCGGGCGATGGCCACCCGCTGCTTCTGGCCGCCGGACAGGGTCACGCCCCGCTCGCCCACCACGGTGTCATAGCCCTGGGGAAAGGCGGAGATGGCCTCGTCCACGCAGGCGATACCGGCGGCCCGGCGCATGGCCTCCTCCCCGGCCTCCGGCCGGACGGCGCAGATGTTCTCACCCACGGTCTGGGAGAACAGGAAGGGCTCCTGCAGCACCAGAGCCACCCGGCGACGCAGGGACGAGCGACGGATCTGACGGATATCCACCCCGCCGATGGTGATGCGCCCGCCGTCCTCCGGCAGGTCATACAGCCGATCCAGCAGGTGCACCAGGGTGCTCTTGCCGGAGCCGGTGCCGCCCAGGATGGCGAAGGTCTCCCCCTGGCGGATGGTGAAGGACAGATCCTGCAGCACCGGTTGCCCCTCATAGGCAAAGGTAACGTGCTCAAACACGATGTCGCCCTCCGGGCAGTCCACATCGCCGCTCTCGTCCCGCTCCTCCCCGGCCCGGAGGATGTAGCCCACGCGGTCCATAGACACGCCGGCCTTGCTCATGTCCGACAGCACCCGGCCCAGGGAACGCACCGGCCAGGACAGCGCCTCGTTATAGGTGACGAAGGCCAGAAATGCGCCCAGGGTCATCCGCCCGGCCACGCACTCCAGCACGCCTGCCACCACGATGACCATCACTTGCAGGCAGGTCAGCAGGGTGCCGGAGGCCCAGTACACGGCCAGCAGCTTGCCCAGCTTCACCCACAGGGCGGAAAAGCGGTCGTTCTTCTGCTGGAACTTCTCCTCCTCATAGCGCTCCCGGCCAAAGGCCCGCACCACCCGCACGGCGGTGAGGTTCTCCTGGGCGCAGGTGGTCAGTTCGCCCTCCGCCTCGTCGGCGGCCTGGAAGCGCCGGGAGATCTTCTTGTAGAACACGCCGGAGGACAGACCCACCAGGGGGATGAACACAGCGGCGATCAGCGCCAGGCGCAGGTTCATGCGCAGCATGATATACAGGTACAGCACGATCAGGAATACCGTCCGCACCACTTCCACCAGCTGATTGCACACAAACTGCCGGATCACATCCACGTCGGAGGTGCAGCGCTGGATGATATCGCCGGTGGGGTTCTGCTTGTGCCAGGCAAAGGGGAGATATTGGATATGGCGGTACAGCTCATCCCGTATGCCCTTGACGTAGGATTCCGAGCCCCGGGCCAGCTGCAGCCGCTGCCCATAGGTGCACAGACCCCGCAACAGCGCCGTGGCTAGCACCGCCCCTGCCGCCCACCACAGGGCCGTCAGAGGTTGGGCAGACAGCGCCTCCCAGTTCAGCCATGCCAGCAGCCAGGCGGGCAGCTCCGGTGCCTCCGTGCCCAGAATCGAGTCCACCGTCAGCCGGATGACCTGGGGCGTCAGGGCGTTGAAGACCATGGCCAGACACGCACACAGCAGCGCCGCCACGAAATGGCCCCAACAGGGCCGCAGATATTTTCCCACCAGGCTCGCCTTCTCCCGGCGGGACAGCTTGAAGATTTCCATTGCGTTTCCACTTCCTTTCCGGGCATCAAAAAAGCGCCCTGAGACACGCTCCGGGCGCTAAAAAATGCGCCCCCGTGCATCGAGGACGCCACATAGCCGCTATGACCCCCGCTGCCCCGCAACGGGCGCCGTGTTCACAGGCAAACGGTGCTCCCCGACATAATTTCGCTGTTGCTGATCTTGTTCACCATGTGGGGGCACCTCCTCTCCTGTTAATCTGCCCGCAGTATAGCACACACGGACGCGTTTGTCAAGCCGCATTCCTCCTTATCTGCTGCCGCTCCTGGCCGCATAGTGTCCAGTTCTGCGGAATAGCAGAAATATAGAATTTTGATATGCTGAGCCGGGTCTGAACAGCGCCCCACTTGTTAGACAGTATGATACACTATCTAACAAGTGGGGTGTTTAGCTATCTTGCATTTACAATGTAAATTCAAAACGCTAAAATCCCGGCGGTGCATGGCACCGTCGGGATTGCTTTTTGTTCAGCTTGTTTTCAGCCCTGCTTGTCGTTGGTGGGCTCTGCGAAGACCTGTTCGAACTCCTGGGCTGTCATGGTCTCATGCTGCAGCAGGAATTCGGCCACCTGATCCAGCTGCGGGCGATAGCGCTCCAGCAGCTCCAGGGCCTTGGCATAGGCCTCGTCCAGCAGGCGGCGGATCTCCTGATCCATCTCAGCCGCCGTCTCCTCGGAATAGGGACGGGTCTGGGCCATGGACTTGCCAATGAACACCTCGTCGTGTCCTGCGTCGAAGGCTACGTTGCCCAGGCGCTCCGACATACCGTAGGTGCCCACCATCTGCCGGGCCAGCTTTGTGGCGCGGCTGATGTCGCTGGAGGCGCCGGTGGAGATATCGCCCAGTACCAGCTGCTCCGCCGCTCGGCCGCCCAGCAGCCCCACCAGCCGATCCAGCATATGGCTGCGGGACTGGTAGGAGCGGTCCTCCTCCGGCAGGTAGATGGTCATGCCGCCGGACTGGCCCCGGGGCACGATGGTGATCTGATGCACGGGGTCGGCGCCCGGCAGGGCGTGCATCACCACGGCGTGGCCCGCCTCATGCCAGGCGGTTAGCCGCCGCTCATGCTCCGGGATGACCCGGCTGTGCTTCTCCGGCCCGGCGATGACCTTGATGACGGACTCCTGGAGGACATCCATGTGGATGACCTTCTCGTCCCGCCGACCGGCCAGCAGCGCCGCCTCGTTCAGCAGGTTCTCCAGGTCGGCTCCGGTGAAGCCGGAGGTGCCACGGGCCAGCTGCTCCAGATCCACATCCTCGGCCAGGGGCTTGTTGCGGGCGTGGACAGCCAGGATCTCCCGGCGGCCCTTGATGTCCGGCAGACCCACATAGACCTGGCGGTCGAAGCGGCCGGGCCGCAGCAGGGCGGGATCCAGGATATCCACCCGGTTGGTGGCGGCCAGCACCACCACGCCCTCGTTGGCGGCGAAGCCGTCCATCTCCACCAGGAGCTGGTTCAGGGTCTGCTCGCGCTCGTCGTGGCCGCCGCCCAGGCCGCTGCCTCTCTGGCGGCCCACGGCGTCGATCTCGTCGATGAAAATGATGGCCGGGGACTGCTGCTTGGCCTGCTGGAACAGGTCGCGGACGCGGGAGGCGCCCACGCCCACATACATCTCCACAAAGTCAGAGCCGGAGATGGACAGGAACTTCACCCCGGCCTCACCGGCCACGGCCTTGGCCAGCAGCGTTTTGCCGGTGCCCGGAGGGCCCACCAGCAGCACACCCTTGGGGATATGGGCGCCCAGAGCCAGATACTTCTCCGGCTGGCGCAGGAACTCCACGATCTCCCGCAGCTCCTCCTTCTCCTCGTCGGCGCCGGCCACGTCGGTGAAGCGGGTCTTGCTCTCCTGGGCCTGGGGCTTGGCCTCGCCGAAGTGGGCCATGCGGTCCTGGCCGGCGGCACCGGCACCCGACATACGGGCCATGAGGTTCATCAGCAGCACGAAGGCCAGGATGGCCAGCACATAGGGCAAAAGCAGCTGCAGCCAGTTGGTGGAGTGATCCGCCTGATAGGTATAGTCCGTGATGACACCGGCCTGGTACTGCTGCTGCACCAGCTCGTTGAGATCCTCATAAAACAGCTCCGTGCTGTACAGCTCGCAGCTGATGCTGCTGCCATCCGTCAGCTTGGCCGTCAGCTGGTTGTCGCGGATGGCGAACTCCTGCACCTTCTCCTGGTGAAACAGTTCCTGAACCTGGGCATAGCTGACGTTGTTACCGCCCTGGAGGCCGCTGATGAGGTAATAGATAAAGCAGGCCGCCGCGATCAGCAGCAGCAGACCGCCCCAGCTGAATTTTCGTCTTGCAGTCAAATCGGTTTCCCCCTTTGTTATTTGATGAGCCGGATGCCCCACCAGCTGTTATCCGGCAGCACGGACACGCCCACCAGTACCCTGGCCCGGATCTGATCCACCGGGATGTAGGGCTGGGACCAGAGCCGCGCATCGTTGGAGCCGGTGCGGTTGTCGCCCATGAAGAACACACAGTCCGCCGGCACCACGAAGGTGCCTTGGCCCTGGGTGACACCCTGGCGGGGCAGATAGGGTTCGGAGAGCGGTTCGTCGTTGATATAGACATAGCCGTCCCGGAAGGTGATCTCGTCACCCGGCAGGCCCACCACGCGCTTGACCAGCACCTTCTGCAGTTCCTCGCTCCAGAAGGTGACGATGTCACCCCGTTCCGGCGTGGGATCCGACACCAGGTATGGCAGCTGCCACGACAGCAGCAGCGTATTCGTGGGGATGGTGGTCTCCATGGAGCCGGAGGGCACCCAGCTGAGCTGGAAAATCACCTTAAACAGCAGGAAAACCACCACTACCGTGACGATCAGGTAGCCATAGTTGTCCCACCAGCCCTTTTTTTGATCCTCGGGCGCCAGCCGCTTGGGCTGGTATGCCCCCTTGTTTTCCTCATCCATGGGTATTCCTCCTGTCACCCCTGTGACGTGTTACTTGCTGTAGACTTCCGGCTTGAGCACGCCGATATAGGGCATATTGCGGTACTGCTGGCAATAATCCAGGCCATAGCCCACCACGAACTCGTCCGGCACCACGAAGCCGGCCAGGTCGGCGGTGATGGCCTTCTCCCGGCGGGCGGGCTTATCCAGCAGAGTGACGATGGTGATGCTCTTGGCCCCCTTGGCCAGCATATAATCCTTCAAAAAGGCCAGGGTATTGCCGGAGTCCAGGATATCCTCCACCACGATGATATCCCGGCCGGTGATGTCCCGCTGCAGGTCGCGGGTGATCTGCACGCTGCCGGAGGAGCGCGTGGCGTTTTTATAGGAGGACAGGCCGATGAATTCCACCTCGCTCTTCAGCTGTGCCGCCCGCACCAGGTCGGCCATGAAGACGAAGCAGCCGTTCAGAACGCCCACAAACAGCGGGTTCTTGTCGTGGAAGCGGTCATACAGCAGATCGCCCAGCTCCAGCGTGCGGGCGTGGATCTCCTCCTCCGTGATGAGTACCTTCAGAATGTCCTGGTCCATGTTGCTCTTAGCCATTGTGTTCTCCTCTCCTTGTTGACACAGTGATGCATATGCTTTGGCCGGACTCCTCCGGCAAAAATGCGGTATCCACGCCCACGCCCCACACGGCGGCGGGCTGCTCCCCGGCGCAGAGCACCGGGATGCGGCTGCGCTGCTCCGGTGGGAGGCCCCGCTCCGTCAGCAGGCGCTTGACGCTGCGGCTGCCCCGGCTGCCCGGAAGGGTCAGGCGGTCTGTGGCCCGATAGGGCCGCACGGACAGCGGCCCGGCGTCGCGCCGCAGATACAGGCCCTCCGGATCGGGCGCGCCGTCCCGGAGGTATAAGGTGATGCAGCAGTCGCCCCACGGGTTCTCGCCGGGCTGCAGGGCTATTGGCTCCGGGTCGGGGGACGCTGTTTCCAGCCGCAGCTCATCGCCCCGGCACAGGGCCCGGGCATGGCCGGGCAGCTCCAACAGGCCGCCGCTCTCCAGCAGCCCGCTCATGGCCCGGTAATGGGCCGCGGTGAAGTCCTTCTTCCCCACCGGGAGACGCTCTGTCAGCAGGCGCAGGGCCCGCAGACGCAGCACCGGCGGCGCGGACAACAGGCGTGTCCGCTGGGCCGTGGTGCCCTCCGGCGGCACATACGACGCCGCCAGTTCATCCAAAAAGGCATCCTCCTGTCGCAGAAGCTCCGCCGCCCGGCAAATATTGCCCGTCGCGCCGCCGTGCAGCTGCTCCAGCTGGGGCATCAACTGACGGCGCAGCAGATTGCGCTTCAGGCTCTCGTCCTGGTTGGTCTCGTCCTCCACCCAGGTGAGGCCGTGCTGGCGGAGATAGTCTTCGATCTCCCGGCGGGTAGTCTGCAGCAGCGGACGTACGATGGGGCCCCGCACCGGCGGGATCCCGGCCAGGCCCTGGGGGCCCGTGCCCCGCAGCAGATTCAGCAGCACCGTCTCCGCCTGGTCGTCGGCATGGTGGGCGGTGGCGATGCGCTGGGCACCGATGGCCTCCGCCGTGCGGAGGAAGAAGCCATAGCGGGCCCGCCGGCCGGCCTCCTCCAGGCCCACGCCCGTTGCCCGGGCCAGGGCCGGTACATCCGCCCGCTCCACATAGCAGGGCACGTCCAGCTTTTGGCACAGCGCGCGGACGAAGGCAACGTCCCGGCCCGCCGTGGGCCGCTGGCCGTGATCCAGATGGGCCGCCGCCACGGTGAAATTTCGGGGAAGTGAGGCCAGATAGTGCAGCAGACACACGCTGTCCCGGCCGCCGGACACGGCCACCAGCAGCGTTCCACCTGCCGGAGGCAGCATGGCCCAGCGCTCCATCCAGCTGCGCAGCTCCATGCTCACGCCTCCTCGCTGTAGCGGTTTTCCAGGGTGCCGAAAGAGGTGTATTCCGGCAGCCAGCGCAGCTCCACCTTGCCGGTCTCGCCGTGGCGGTTTTTGGCCACGTTGCACTCGGCAATGCCGCGCTTCTCCGTATCCGGCTTGTAGTAGTCCTCGCGGTACAGCAGCAGCACGATGTCGGCATCCTGCTCGATGGCGCCTGACTCGCGTAGATCGGACAGCATGGGGCGCTTATCCTCACGCTTCTCGTTGGCACGGGACAGCTGCGACAGGCACAGCACCGGCACCTGCAGCTCCTTGGCCATGATCTTCAGCATACGGCTGATGTCCGATACTGCCTGCTGACGGCTCTCGCCGTTATAGCTCTTGCCGCCGGCGGAGGTCATCAGCTGCAGATAGTCGATGACCACCAGGCCCAGGTTGTCCAGGCGGCGGCACTTGGCGTTCATATCCGCCACGGTGAGCATGGGGTTGTCGTCGATGCGGATATCCAGGCGGCTGAGGCTGGAGGCCGCCTCGGCCAGGCACATCCAGTCGCTCTCCCGCAGGTTGCCGGTGACCAGGCGGGTGTTGTCCACCAGGCCCTCTCCGGCCAGAAGACGCGTCACCAGCTGCTCCTTGGACATTTCCAGGGAGAAAATGGCCACGGTCTTTCCGGCGTCCTTGGCGGCGTTGACGGCGATATTCAGGCCCAGGCTGGTCTTGCCCATGCCGGGCCGCCCGGCCAGCAGCAGCAGATCGGACTTGTTCAGGCCGCTGATCTTGCTGTCCAGCACGGAGAAGCCCGTGCTGACACCGGGCAGCTTGCCGCCCTCGGTGGCGCTCAGCTCGCCCAGGCGGCCCATGACCTCCTGCAGGATCACGCCGATGGGCGTCATGCCCTGACCGGCGCGGCCCCGGCGGATGGCGTAGATCTTCTGCTCCGCCGCCTCCAGGATACTGCCGGCCTCGCCCACGCCTTCCTGCACCATGCCGGAGATGTCCGCCGCAGCCGCCGCAACGGCCCGCAGCAGCGACTTCTCCCGCACCAGGCGCACATATTCCATAACGTTGGCGCTGGTGGGTGTGACCTCCATCAGCTGCAGCAGATAGCCCCGGGTGCCCTCGTTGCTCAGGCCCAGGCGCTCCATCTCACCGGCCACGGTGACGCCGTCGATGGGCTTGGAGTAGACGAACATGGTGTAGATCGTCTCGAAGATCTCACGATTCTGCTGCAGATAGAAATCCTCCGGCTGGAGCTGCTCCATCACGTCCTTGATGCAGTCGGAATCAATTAGCATAGAGCCCAGCACCGCCTGCTCTGCCTCCGGCGCGTGGGGCATCTGGCGGATCAATAATTCATCCATGGGGGGGGCGCTCCTTTCGGGGGATTTGGGTTGCTTACTTACTCTCGCACACCAGCACGTTGACCACGCCGCTGATCTCGAAGCCCAGCTTGGCCTTCACCTGGTACTGGCCGAAGGCCTTGATGGGCTCGGGCAGCACCAGACGCTTGCTGTCCAGCTCCAGGCCGAACTGCTCCTTCAGGGCCGCCGCGATCTCCTTGGTGGTGACGGAGCCGAAGAGCTTGCCGCCCTCGCCGCCCTTGCTGGGGATCTTCACCAGCACGCCCTTGAGCTGCTCGGAGATGGCCTCCGCCGCCGCCTTGGCCTCGGCGTTGGCCTTGGCTTTGGCTTTCTCCTGCAGGCGCATGGTGTTCATGGCGTCCGTCGTGGCGGGCACTGCCTCGCCCCGGGGCAGCAGGAAGTTGCGGGCGTAGCCCTCGGCCACCTCGATCATCTGGCCCTTCTTACCCTTGCCGCGAATATCCTTCTGTAAGATCACTTTCATGGTACGATCCTCCTTAAAACTACAATATATTACACTTATTTCTCGAAATATTCGTCTATCGCCCGCAGTAGGCCCGCCTTGGCTGCCGTCAGCTCCGCGACGCGCAGTTGGCCGCCGGCGGTGGTGGAGTTGCCGCCGCCACCCAGGGCCTCCACGATGACCTGTACGTTCACATCGCCCAGGGAGCGGGCGGAGATATACACGCCGCCGTCCTTGGGATAAAGGACGAAGGAGGCCCGCACGCCCTTGAGGGTCAGCAGCTCGTCGGCGGCCTTGGCCGCCGTGACCCGGTCGCAGGTCTCCGTCAGGGCGGCCACGGCCAGGTCATCCCGATACAGCTCTGCCCGGCGGATGATATCGTAGCGGGCGATCATGGCGCTCAGGTCGCTCTGGAACATCTTCTGCACGTCTGCCGTGTCCGCGCCGCAGCGGCGCAGATAGGCCGCCGCCTCGAAGGTGCGGCCACCGGTGCGGTTGGTGAAATTCTTGGTATCCAGCACGATGCCGGCCAGCAAGGCCTCCGCCTCGCACTTGAGCAGGTCACTGGACTCAACCAAGTATTGCAGCAGCTCCGTCACCAGCTCCGAGGCGGAGGAGGCGTAGGGCTCGTGGTAGTTCAGGGCCATCTTTTCGATGTAGCTGCTGCCTCGGCGGTGGTGGTCGATGACCGCCACGCGGTTGCAGGTCTCCAGCAGGGGTCCCGACTCCACGCTGGCCGGGCGGTTGGTATCCACCACCACCAGCAGCGTGCCCGGCTGCACACGCAGGAAGGCCTCACCACCGGTGATGAATACGCCGTGGTACTCCGGCTGCTGCAGGAGCTTGCGCAGCACCGGATGGGCGGCGTTATTCTCGGTATCGATGACGATCTGACACTTCTTGCCCCGCTTGCGGGCGATGCAGCACACGCCGGCCGCCGCGCCCAGGGAGTCCATGTCCGCGTAGCTGTGGCCCATGACGTAGACCTGGCGGGCATCGTCGATGAGCTCGCCCAGGGCGTTGGCCATGACCCGGGACTTGACCTTGGTGCGCTTTTCCGCCGCCTTGGCCCGGCCACCATAGAATTCGAAGTTCACCCGATCCTTCACCACTGCCTGGTCGCCGCCGCGGCTCAAGGCCATTTCCAGGGCCAGGGAGGCGTTTTTGAACAGGGCGTCGAAGCTGTCGGCATCCCGGCCCACGCCGATGGACAGCGTGGCACACACACCGGGCCCGGCCATGACCTCCCGCACGGAGTCCAACACGGTGAAGCGGCCCTGGGCATAGCCGGCATAGTCCTTCTCCTCGAAGATAAACAGATAGCGATCCCGGTCATAGTGCAGCAGCAGGCCGCCGCTGTCGGCGGACCACTGATCCAGCTTCTCCTCCAGGGCGGCCAGCACCGCCGAGCGCTTGCTCTCCGGGCAGGCCTTCATGAGATCCTCATAGTTATCCACCATGAGGATGGCCACGGCGGGGCGAGTCAGCTGCAGGGTCTGTTTCAGCTGCTCCGACTCGGTGATATCCATCCAGTAGGTGGTACCCATGGTGCTGGGGCTGTCGGGCTCCGGGCGGGTCAGGCCGCCGAAGACCCGGTAGATCCGGTGGTTCCACACCACGCTCTCTGGGCACTCGTTCTCCCCCTCGATCATCCAGCGCAGGGAGAAGCCCGGCACCACGCTGTCCAGATTGCTGTCGAAGACGCGTTCCTTCTGTTCCGTCAGCTGCAGGAAGCCCTCGTTGCACCACACCACCGCCTGGCTGTCCAGGTCGAAGACCATCATGGGCAGCGGGGCAAAGAGCATATTGCTGGAGCGGGCGGAGTCCATGCCGCCGGTGAAGCGGTCCATATACTGGCGCATACTCTGCTGCACCGCCCGGCTTCGCCGTCGCCCGATGAAGAAGATCAGCACCGCCGCCACCGCCTCGCCGATGGCCAGGCGCAGATCGATGGGGATCGCCGCCAGAATGAACAGCACCAGACACACGGAGTACAGCGTCAGGTTGGTGCGCAGAACGCCAGCTATCTTTTTATTCATCCGTCATTCCTCCGTTTATGCAGTCTCAGCCGTCGTTCCAGCCAAAGATGCGGAACAGCCGCTGGTTCGCAGAATGATAGGCCCCGGCGGGGAAATTGCGCAGGTCATTGGTGTTGCAGCTGACCAGGTAATCGATGGTCTGCCCGGCGCTGTTTTTCACCAGGCCCGTGATCACCGTGGCGTGGCTGCGGGCATTGTCGATGCCCACCATCAGCAGGTCGCCGGGCTGGCCGTCGTAGTAATTGCCGCCGGCGTCGCAGGCCAGCTGCGTATCCGGGGCCGACACGGCGTAATCTGTGAAGCCGCCCACGTTCACCCAGGAGGAGGATACGTTACCCGCGTTGTAGCAATACCAGCTGCCGTTCATGGGGATGCCGCCGGCCAGCAGAGACTGGGAGGCCAGGTTCATGCAGTTGCCGCCCCAGCTGTCAAAGGCCGGCCAGCTGCCGTTGCGCACGCCGATCCACTGCAGGGCATAGGCCTGGGCCGCTGCGTGGTCATAGGGGTGGTCGCAGAGCTGCTCCGCCGCCTCTCCCTGGCCGTTGAGCTGCGCGTGCCGGGCCTCGATCAGGGACAAGATCCGGTTCGTGCGCTGATCCACCCCGGCGGCGCCGTCATAGACAAAGTTATAGAACAGACCGTTGTTGCAGCTGTGGGCCGCCACCTGCCACAGGCCGCCGGCCCGGCGCAGGGTGAACTCGTGGCGCACGTTGAACTGCTCCGTCAGCACGCTCAGGCCCCGGAACTGCTGCTGGTTGTCCTCGATGAGCACCAGCTGCGCGCTGCTGGCTCCACCGCTGAGCTCGCTGAGGCGGAGGGTGAAGTGGTAGCTGCTCAGGGACAAATCCTCCAGCGCGCTGGAGCGTACGCGGATGATGGTGCGCCAGATCGCCTGCTCCCTCTGTTCGATGTCGCTGCCATAGAAGGGGATGCCCACGTTTTTCACCGACAGTCCGGCAAGGGACTGGTAATAGGAGTCCATATAGTCCAGGATCGCCTGCTTCTGCCCCTCGGTCAGGCTCCCGGCGCTGCTGAAGCTGCCGTTGGCGGAATAGGCTGCGGTGACGGTCTCCGGTTCGGGTTCCGGCTCAGGTTCCGGTTCGGTGTCTTCCGCGTCGTCCGCGTCCGGCTGGGCCGGGCCGGTCTCCTCCATATCGTTCGTATCGTTCGCATCGTCCGTGTCCGGCCGCTCCGGTGTCTCCTGCTGCGGCGGCTCCTCCGGCTCCGGCTGGGCCGGGCCGGGCTGTGCCAGCACCAGCACCAGGCCGATCACCAGGATGCAGCCCAGGGCGATCAGCGCATATTTCAGCCACACGGGCCGTTTTGTTTTCTCCGCTCTCATGGTATCGCTCTCCAGGTTTTTAAGTTCAGCCAATAAAACCCCTATATTAATAGAACATTATACAATACCCCATTTCCCTTGTCAATTCAAAGGAAGGCCGATTTGGCGGGCTTTTTGCGCCTGTCGAAAGCCGGGGAACAAAAAAGCTGTACAAACCGGAAAACTTGTGCTATACTATGAAAGAAATCGGACGGAATGCCGCCATTTTCCAACTTTTGGCGTTCTGTCCGGCGCTTATGTGTGTTTCGCGGGGCGGCGGGCCAGCGCGATACGATATAGGGGGTATCCCCCCATCCTCAACAGCACGGCAGACGGGCGAGATTCCCGTGCTCCGGCGGCGATGCAGGGCCGTCCGGAGGCGGAAACGCCCCGGATTTTTTGCGCCTGTTTCGTGCTGTACATCATCTTGTATATAAAGGAGAATCATACAAAAATATGGCAGAAAAACTGAAAATCATCCCCCTTGGCGGTCTCAACGAGATCGGCAAGAACATGACCGCCTATGAGTACGGCGGCGAGATCATCGTGGTGGACTGCGGCATGGCCTTCCCCGGCGACGATATGTATGGCATCGACTGCGTGATCCCTGACGTGTCGTATCTGGTGAAGAACAAGAGCCGCCTGCGGGGTCTGTTTATCACCCACGGTCACGAAGACCACATCGGGGCCATCCCCTACGTCCTCAAGCAGGTGAATATGCCCATCTACTGCACCCGCTTCACGGCGGGGCTCATCAAGCTGAAGCTGCAGGAGCACCGGCTGCTGGACAGCACCAAGCTCATCACCGTGGAAGCCGGTCAGACCGTGAAGGCCGGGAAGTTCCAGGTGGAGTTCCTCCACGTGAACCACTCCATTGCCGACTCCGTGGCCTTCGCCATCCACACCCGCATGGGCGTGGTGGTGCACACCGGCGACTTCAAGATCGACTCCACCCCCATCGACGGGGAAGTCATCGACCTGGCCCGGCTGGGCGCCCTGGGCAAGGAGGGTGTGCTGGCCCTGCTGGCCGACTCCACCAACGTGGAGCGCCCGGGCTATACCATGAGTGAGCGGGCCGTGGGCCAGACCTTCCTCCGGCAGTTCAGCAACTGTCAGAAGCGCATCATCGTCACCACCTTTGCCAGCAACGTACACCGGATCCAGCAGGTCATCGATGCTGCCGCTGCCTGCGGGCGGAAGGTGGCCGTCACCGGACGCTCCATGGAGAACATCATGAAAGTGTCCACGGAGCTGGGCTATATGAAGCTGCCCAAGGGCACCGTGATGGACATCAACCGCATCAAGGGCCTGCCCCCGCAGCAGCAGGTCATCATCACCACCGGCAGCCAGGGCGAGGAGATGAGCGCCCTGTACCGCATGGCCTTCTCCACCCACAAGCAGATCGACATCGGACCCCAGGACAAGGTCATCATCTCCGCCTCCGCCATCCCCGGCAACGAGGTCACGGTGGGCCGGGTCATCAACGAGCTGTTCCGCAAGGGGGCCGACGTGGTGTATGACAAGGCGGATATGCTCCACGTCTCCGGCCACGCCTGCCAGGAGGAGCTGAAGATCATCCACGCTCTGACCCGCCCCCGCTTCTTCATCCCCCTGCACGGCGAGCAGCGGATGCTGCAGATCCACAAGCGCGTGGCCGAGTCCATGGGCATGGATCCTAAAAACATATGCGTGGCGGAGAACGGCTCTGTCATTGAGCTGACCACCAAGCACATGAAGTGTGAGGCCACCGTTCCCGCCGGGGAGGTCTTTGTGGACGGTTCCGGCGTGGGCGATGTAGGGGCCGTGGTGCTCAACGACCGCAAGCTCCTGGCCGAGGACGGCATGGTGGTGATCGTGTTGTCCATGTCTTCCCACGATCACCAGCTGCTCTGTCAGCCGGAGATCATCACCCGGGGTTTCGTGTATGTGAAAGAGTCGGAGGAGTTGCTGCAGGAGCTGCGCGAGCTGGCGGAGGACGCCGTGAACGGGATGTCCGGCCGCCGCCGCAAGGACGAGGGCGAGGTCTGCAAAACCGTCCGCTCCGCCGTCAGCACCTATCTCTATAAGCACACCAAGCGCAGCCCCATGGTCATCCCCATGGTGACAAAGTTGTAAATAAAGCGATCAGAACGCCCGCCGGTGAGAACCGACGGGCGTTTTTACCGTGTGCAGTTACGATTCTGCTGATTCCTTCGGTGCCTCTGCGGTTTCCGACTGCTCCGCTTTCACCGCCCACTCGGATTCCTCGGTGATGGTGGGGCCCAGCTCCCGGAAGCTGTGGCAGGGCCGCTTGGGGGAAGACTTTATGGGGAGGTTCCTTTCTTAACATACGCTTTGTTGCCCCTATCATACCGTGAAATGCGGCGCAGCGCAAGTGTAAAAAAGAAAATGGCAGGAAAAGAGGGCGAAATTTGATGATTTCGCTTTCCTTTTGCCCTGGGCTGTGCTATACTCTCCCACGACAGGAGCCCTGCCTGTCCAAGCGCCGAAAGGCGTTCGTTCGGCCCTGCGGGCCGTTCTCTAAACAAAATGTGGGAGGCCATTTATGAAAGAAAATCGGACGAGGAAACTCACCCTGGCCGCCATGACGGCGGCCGCCTACGCCGCGCTGAGCCTGCTGGGCGCGGCGTTCGGCATCAGCTACAGACCCATTCAGGTGCGCCTGTCCGAGGCGCTGTGCCTGCTGCCCTTCCTGTTCCCGGAGACTGCCTGGGGGCTGGGCGTGGGCTGCCTGATCGCCAACGTGTTCAGCCCCTATGGGCTACCGGATCTGGTGGTGGGCACCCTGGCCACGTTGCTGGCGGCGCTGCTGACTGCCCGCTGCCGCAAGCTCTGGCTGGCGCCGCTGCCGCCGGTGCTGTGCAATGCGGTGCTGGTGGGGGCCGTGCTGACCTGGGAGCAGACGGGACTGAGCGCCGCTTTCTGGCCCGCCTATGGGCTCAACGCCCTGAGCCTACTGCTGGGCGAGGGCATTGCCTGCGGCGTGCTGGGGGTGCTGCTGGTGAGGCAGCTGCCCAAGGTGCCCTTCTTCCGGGAACGCATGAACAAGCGATAAATACGAAGGAGGAAGCTGTTATGTGGTTTGTATTTGCGCTGCTGTCCGCTGTGTTTGCGGCGCTGACCTCGATCTTGGCCAAGATCGGCATCGACGGCGTGAACTCCAACCTGGCCACGGCCATCCGCACGGTGGTGGTGGTCATCATGGCCTGGGGCATGGTCTTTCTCACCAACGCCCAGACGGGCCTGGCCGACATCAGCCGCCGGAGCTGGTTGTTTCTGATTCTGTCCGGCCTGGCCACCGGGGCCTCCTGGCTCTGCTACTACCGGGCGCTGCAGCTCGGCGAGGCGTCCAAGGTGGTGCCCATCGACAAGCTCAGCGTGGTCATCACTCTGGCGCTGGCCTTCGTGTTCCTGCACGAAAAGTTCACGCCCAAGTCCCTGATCGGCTGCGTGCTTATCGCCCTGGGCACACTGGTCATGGTGCTGTGAGCGGTACATATAATATAAAAGAGAGGGGCGGATGCCTCTCTCTTTTCGGATCTGTCACATCTTGACTTTGCCCCGCTCCGCCATGGCGGTCATGCGGGCCAGCAGACGGTCGTTGTTGCACAGGAGGTCATTCGCCACGAACCGGAGATGAGGCCCTGGCGGGGGATCGTGCTGGTGTTCAGCGGGCACCGGGGGAAGAAGTACGGCCCCTGCTCATTGAGCACGTCTGTGACCAGGCTCGGTGCAGCGGCTTTGCGGCGCTGTATCTCATCACGGAGCACGAGCAGTACTATGAGCGCTTCGGCTTCCACTTCATCCGGCCGGAGCGCTATCTCAGCGGCGAGCCGACAAAGCTCTACTGCCGAACCCTCTGAGCGCTCACAGCCCTTCCGCCTGCAGATGGCGCAGCAGCCCCTCGCAGCCGGAGAGCACATCTTGCCACGCCGTCTCAAAGTCGCCGGTGTACCAGGGATCGGCTACCTGCCCGTCCGGGTGGCCCGCATACTCCAGCAGCAGGTGGATCTTGCCGCCGGGGTCGCCGCCGCAGATCCGGCGCATGGCGCGCAGGTTGGCGTTGTCCATGCCGATGAGCAGATCATAGCGCTCATAGTCCCGGCAGTTCAGCTGACGGGCGGTGTGGCCGTCGCAGCGGATGCCGTGGCGGGCCAGCTCCCGCCGGGCGGGCAGATAGACGGAGTTGCCGCACTCGTCGCTGCTGGTAGCGGCGGAGGACACCTGGACGCGGCCCTCCAGGCCTGCACGGCGCAGCAGCTCCCGCATGGTATACTCCGCCATGGGGCTGCGGCAGATGTTCCCCAGACAGACAAACAGGATCTTCATGGTATGTCTCCCTCTGTTGTTTTTCTATAGTATAGCAGAATCGGGGACATTCGTCGAGAGGGGCTTGCAATTTATAATTTTCATGGTATAATGAAATTAGATAATTAAATATCAGCACAGTGGCGCTGCGCTGCAAAGGCCTTCGGGTCAGGCGTAGCCGCTGAAAAAGGGAATGGGGTAAGGCCCGCGGCCAAAGCCCCGCATTTAACCAATACCGTGTGCGCTGAGAGATGAGTCCGTTGGCGAAAGCCAGTCATTGGGGAGACCTGAGAAGGCAGGGCTCATCTTGCCGGAGGCGCGAGTCGGGAGACCTACTGGGCAGGGATAATATCGTTGCAGATGGTTACGGTGGTATTAAGCCCCTTTGGGGCCTGCCGTAGCCACTTTTTTTATATACATCACGAAAAAACGGAGGAAATGCAATGAAGAAAAAATTTTTCGCCGCGTTTCTGGCGCTGGTCATGCTTCTGGCCTTGTTCCCGGTCAGCGCGCTGGCCGACGAGGAAACGACGACCCCCGCCCTAATGGGTCAGGGCACCCCCGAGGCTCCCTATGAGCTGGCTGGGCTGGCGGATCTGTACGAGGTCTACCGCTGCGTGGCCGGGGGCTACAGCTTCGCTGGTCAGTATCTGCTGATGACGGCGGACATCCAGCTGGACGATGCATGGCAGCCCATCGGCGTGCTGCGCGAGGGCGCCACCTCCACGGGCCGCGGTGCGAATATTCTGAGCTTCCAGGGCACCTTCGACGGCGGCAACCATCGGTTGACCATCGCCCAGGGCGGCTATCCCTTGTTCGAGTATGTGTTCCACGCTGCCATCCGGAACCTGAAAGTCTATGGCGAGCAGATCAACGGCTCCGCCCTGGTCAATAACTATACGGTGGACTACGGCCCCACCGGCAAGTACAACAGCGACATCGCCGTGTGTGATGTCGAGAACGTGATGCTGCTGAGCGGCTCCAGCACCCTGAAGTCCGGCCTGGTCAACGGCAACGGCTCCGGCGGCAACGCGGTGAACTTCACCAACTGCACCATCCAGCGGGACGTGACCATCGGCTATACCGGCGAGGAGAGCGGCATCGGCTCCTTGATCTCCTGCCTGAACGGCAAGGTCACCGGCTGCGCCAGCTACGCCACGGTCAAGGGCGTGGACAGAGTGGGCGGCTTGGTGGGCAGCAAAGGCCAGTCTGCCGGCCCCTGCTCCATCACGGACAGCTCCTTCCAGGGCGCGGTGCAGGCCAGCGGCAACTATGCCGGCGGTCTCATTGCGGCCGGTTATGACGGCAAGGGCACCGCCCCCAACACCCCGGCGGTATCCATTCAGAACTGCTTCGTCAGCGGCACGGTGTCCGGCGCGGACTATGTGGGCGGCCTCATGGGCGGCGAGATCGACCTGGTGCAGTGCTGGTCCAACGGCGTGGGCACGATCTGCGACAACCTGTTCTATGGCACCATCAGCGCCGCTGAGGGCGCCGGGTATGTGGGCGGCATCGTGGGCGATATCCACTCCCTGAACCGCTTCAACGTGGTGGAGAACAACTATTATCTGTCCGGCTGCGGCGCGGACAAGGGCATCGGCGGCGCCAAGTATGTGGACACCAGCGCCGTGAAGAGCGGCTGGACCGAGGACGAGAAGACCGTGTACTTCGACACCTCCGCCCAGACCCTGGACGAGATCCGCGCGCTGCTGAAGGAGACCGGCTATTTCCGCTCCGTCGCCAAGACGGATCATAACCGCAGCGACGACCCCCTGGGCGCCGATGCGGATACGCTGAGCCGGGGCATGAGCGCCCAGGAGATGGCGGACGGCACCGTGCTGGCCCTGCTGAATGACAGCTGGGTGCAGGGTGAGCGCCACCCCGTTCACGGCAGCGGCCCCGTGGTGACGACCATGCTTGTGGGCGGCAGCTATAAAACCGAGTACGTCCTGGGCGACGAGCTGGATCTGACGGGCATGGAGCTGCTGCTGACCTGGAGCGATGGCAGCCGCACCAAGGTTCCCGCCTCCGAGGGGCGCATCATCGGCTATGACAACACTCTGCTGGGCACGCAGACTGTCACCATCGAGTACGCCTCCGCCCAGGCCACCTTCCTGGTGAGCCTGAGCCCGGTGCTGGTGGGCGAGATCTCCGTGTATGTGACTATTGCCGTGGGCGGCAGCCCCGTGATGGCCATGGAGCGGGTTACTGTCAGCGATACCAACCACAACGGCTATTATGATATCAGCGACGTGCTGTACGCCGCCCACGAGGCGGGCTATGAGGGCGGCGCGGCCGCCGGTTACGCGGACTCCTACGGCCCCTATGGCCTGAACATCGATATGCTGTGGGGCGATACCAGCGGCTGCTTTGGCTACTGGCTGAACAACGCCTCCTGCTGGAGCCTCAGCGACAAGGTGCAGGCGGATGACTGCCTGGTTGCCTTCGTGTATCAGGATATGCTTTTCTGGTCCGATGCCTACACCGCCTTTGTGGAGAGCTGCTATGAGGTTCAGGAAGGCAGTGCGGCCACCGTCTCCCTCATCAAGGCCGGTTACGATGAGAACTGGTACACGGTGCTGGCACCCTTTGCCGGTGCGAAGATCCGCGTGACCGACGCGGACGGCAAGGACGTGGCGGCGGAGATCACCGATAACGGTGACGGCAGCTATACCCTCACCCTGCCCGCTGGTGTATACACCCTGACGGCCACCAGTGACACCGAGCTCACGGTACCCGCCGTGTGCACCCTGACGGTGACGGCCAAGCCGGTGGTTCCCGGCACGCCCCAGACCGGTGACGAGAGCCACACGGCGCTGTATGCCGTGACGGCGACCCTGTCCGCTGCGGCGCTGCTGCTCCTGCTGAGCGGGCGCAAGCGTCGTTACGCCGGCAAGTAAAGCAATTTGCGGCCCATGGCTGGCAGTCTGTCCGGCTGAGCGGGGATCCCTTCCCCCCTGTCTCAGCAGCGGAGGCAGCCAGCCTCCTTCTCGCCGGGGCGTCTGTGGCCTTTGCCGCAGCGGCCCAAATCTTTACCGTTGAGATTCCCCTGCGCTTGTGGTACAATTATAAGATGATTTTTTAACTGAGTAAGAGATCGGGAGGTCAGCATTCATGAAGAAAAAGAAAACCGCCAACCTGCTCATGGCAGCGCTCATCGTGCTCATCGTCGCCGCCGGTGTGCTGTGCGTTGGCCTGACACAGGGCTGGTTCGACCGGGCGGACGGCTCCCAGGCGCTGCTGACCGATATACGCGGCATCGTATACATGGAACGGGACGGCCTCTCCCACGCGGTGGAGAGCGACACCGTTCTGCGCGCCGGTGACCGGCTGCATTGCACCCCTGGCGCCACCGTCCGGCTGGAGACCGCCGGGGGCCGGTTCGTGCTGGCGGGCAACACGGAACTGGAGATTACGGATCCCTCCGCCCTGGGCTTTGCCGCCAGGGTAAGCACCGGAGAGGTCTTTGTACATACAACGTCAGCCGTCAGGCTGTGCTTTGACGGACGCGAGCTGGAGTTGGCCGACTGCGTGGCGCTGCTCAGCGTGCGCAGCGGGGCCCAGAGCCTGAGTCTGTTCGCTGGAACGGCGGGCGGGGCGGAGGCCGGCCAGCAGCTGAGTTGGATCGGCGGCCAGGAGAGCGTGTCCCGGCTGGCGCTGACGTCCCTGAATGAATTTACCATCGCCCAGCTGCGCACGGCCCAGTCCACCGTCCTGTGCTTCACCGCCGCCCAGCTGGATCAGCTGGAGGCGGAGCGCCTGGCCCAAAAGCAGGAGGCCATCCTGGGTGGCGACACCAGCGGGGAGGACGGCGAGACCCCCGACACGGACGACAAGACCCCCACCGGCGACGCCTCCGGCACGGTGGATACCAAACCGCAGCCCACCCCCGGCGACGGCAGCGGCTCCGGCGATGAGGAGCCCGCCCCGGAACCAAAGCCCGGCCTGACCTGCACCCTGAGCATCCGCTGCGACACCGTCCTCAACAACTGGGACGACCTGGATCCCGCCAAGGCTGGTTACATCCCCGCCAACGGCGTGATCCTCTCCACGGTGACGGTGACCTTCAGCGAGGGGGAGACGGTGCTGGATGTGCTGAAGCGGGTGTGCGACGGCTATGGCATCCAGCTGGAATACAGCTGGTCGCCCATGTACAACAGCTACTATGTGGAGGGCATCAACCACCTGTATGAGTTTGACTGCGGCAGCTCCTCCGGCTGGATGTTCCAGGTGGACGGCTGGTTCCCCAACTATGGCTGCTCCGAGTACTGCCTGCAGGGCGGCGAGAGCATCGTCTGGTGCTATACCTGCAGCGGCTTCGGCGCCGATGTGGGCGGCGGACTTCGGTGAGCCCATGGAGCACGACGCCTTCTCCCAGCGGCATCCGCTGGTGAATTTTGTGTTCTTCGTGGGGGCCATCGGCTGCAGCGCGGTACTGCTGCACCCGGCCTATCTGGCGGCGGAGCTGCTGTGCGCCGGGGGCTATTACCTGCTGCTCAATGGCCGCAAGGGCTGGAAAATGATTGCAGGGCTTCTTCCGCTGGCCCTGTTCCTGGCCGGAATAAACCCCCTGTTCAACACCCGGGGCCAGACGGTGCTCTTTTATGTGCTGAACCGGCCCTACACCGCCGAGGCCCTGCTGTATGGCGCGGTCATCGCCGGGATGTTCGCGGCCATGGTGCTGTGGTTTGGCTGTTACAACGCCGTCCTCACCGGCGACAAATTCACGAGTCTGTTTGGCAACCTCATCCCGGCCCTGTCCCTGGTGCTGGTGATGGTGCTGCGTATGATCCCCGGCTTCCTGCGCAAGATCCGCCAGATCAGCGGTGCCCGGAAGTCCATCGGCAAGGGGGCCGCCGAGGGCAGCAGCCTGAGAGAGCGACTGCAGGACGGTCTGGTAGTGCTCTCCGCCCTGACGGACTGGGCCCTGGACGGCAGCGTGGTCACCTGCGACTCCATGCGTGCCCGGGGCTATGGCACAGCCCGGCGCAGCAGCTTCCGGCTCTACCGCATGAAGGCGGCGGACTGGGCGCTGCTGGGGCTCATGGCCGCCCTGCTGGCCCTGCTGCTGGTCTGGAGCTTCCGGGGGGCCGCCGCGGCCGAGTTCACGCCCCGGCTGTATATCGCGCCGCTTACGGCGGCGAATCTCCCGGGCCTTGCCGCCTGCTGCCTCTTTTTGCTGATCCCCATCGCTTTACAAACAAAGGAGACCATCCAATGGCACATTTCGAGATCGAACATCTGAGCTTTTCCTACCCCACCGCCGCCGGCCGCCTCTCCCTGTCGGACGTGAGCCTGTCCATCCGGCGGGGCGAATATCTGGTGCTGTGCGGCCGTTCCGGCAGCGGCAAGACCACCCTGCTGCGGCATCTGAAGTCCGTGCTGACGCCCCATGGCAAACGCAGCGGCCAGATCCTCTTCGGCGGCGTGCCCTTGGGGCAGGTGAGCCAGCGGGAGCAGTCTGCCAAGATCGGCTATGTCATGCAGAATCCGGATGACCAGCTGGTCACGGACAAGGTATGGCACGAGCTGGCCTTCGGCCTGGAGAGCCTGGGCACCGACCAGCGCACCATGCGCTCCCGCGTGGCGGAGATGGCCTGCTACTTTGGCATCCAGGATTGGTTCCACCGGGACGTGTCCAGCCTGTCCGGCGGACAGAAGCAGCTGCTGAACCTGGCCTCCATCATGGCCATGCAGCCGGAAGTGCTGATCCTGGACGAGCCCACCAGCCAGCTGGCTCCCATTGCCGCCTCCGATTTTCTGAACACCGTGCGCAAGATCAACCTGGAGCTGGGCACCACGGTCATCATCACGGAGCACCGGCTGGAGGACATCTTCCCTTATGCCGACCGGGCCGTGGTGATGGAGGGTGGCCGCGTCATTGCCGACGACACGCCCCGCCGCATCGGTCAGCTGCTATGGGAGCAGCGCAGCGAGATGTTCGCCGCTATGCCCACCCCCGTGCGGGTGTTCTATGGCGCCCGGGGCCAGGGCGACTGCCCCCTGACGGTTCGCGAGGGCCGCAGCTGGCTCAGCAGCAGCTTCCCGGAGGGGGTTCACTGCGCCTCCCTGCCGGAGGAGCCGCCTCTGGATGAGGTAACGGAACCGGCGCTGCAGCTGAAGGAGCTGTGGTTCCGCTATGAAAAGGACAGCCCCGACGTGCTTCGGGGCGTCAGCGCGGAGATCCCCGCCGGGAGTCTGTATGCCATCGTGGGCGGCAACGGCGCGGGCAAGTCCACCACGCTGAAGGCGGTCTGCGGCATCTGCCGCCCCTATCGCGGGAAGATCAAGGTCTTCGGCAAGCCCGTGGAGAAATACAGGAGCGGCGAGCTGTTCCGGGGCTGCCTGTCCATGCTGCCCCAGGATCCTAAGAGCCTCTTTGTCAAAAAGACCGTGCGGGAAGAGCTGGCGGAGATGTGCCGCGACGCGGAGAAGTGTGCCCGGATCGCGGCGCTGTGCCAGGTGGACACCCTGCTGGACAGCCACCCCTATGACCTCTCCGGCGGCGAGCAGCAGCGGGCTGCCCTGGCCAAGGTGCTGCTGACGGAGCCCCGTCTGCTGCTGCTGGACGAGCCAACCAAGGGCATCGACAGCTTCTTCAAGGAGACCCTGGCCGCCATCCTGGCCCAGCTGAAGGCCCAGGGCATCACCATCGTCATGGTATCCCACGACGTGGAGTTCTGCGCCCGCTACGCAGACCGTGTGTCCATGTTCTTCGACGGGCAGCTTCTGACCACCGACACGCCCCGGCGCTTCTTCGGGGCCAACAGCTTCTATACCACCGCCGCCAACCGCATGAGCCGTCACCTGTTCCGCAACGCGGTCACAGCGGAGGATGTGACGGCGCTGTATCAAATGAACCGGGAGGGTTGAGCCCATGAAAAAGTCCACGCTTGCAACGCTGATCGTGCTGTTTGTGTTGATCCCGCTGACGCTGTATCTGGGCACCATCCTGCCCGGCCGCTCCTATTACATCACAGGCACCCTGATCGTCATCTGGCTGTTGATTCCTTTCTTCCTGAGCTTCGAGGGGCGCAAGCCCCAAGCCCGCGAGCTGGTGACGATCGCCGTTATGTGCGTGCTGGCCGTGGTGGGCCGCGCCGCCATCCCCATCCACAATTTCAAGGCCATCTTCGCCATCATCATGCTCTCCGGCATCGCCTTCGGCCCGGAGACGGGCTTCATGGTGGGGGCTATCTCCGCCTTTGCCAGCAACTTCTTCTATGGCCAGGGGCCCTATACCCCCTGGCAAATGCTGGGCTACGGCGTGGCCGGGCTGCTGGCGGGCTTCCTCTTTGCCAAGGGCCGCCTGCCCCGCAGGCCCCTGCTGCTGGCCATGTTCGGCTTCGTGGGCGTGGTGTTGATCGTGGGCCCGGTGCTGGACACCAGCACGGTGTTCCTGACCCTGCCGGAGATCTCCTGGGCCACCGTCTGGCCCATCTATACCTCCGGCCTTACCGTGAACATCAGCCAGGGCATCTGCACCGCCCTGGTGCTCTTGCTGCTGGGTCGGCCCCTGCTGGACAAGCTGGATCGCCTGAAGATGAAATACGGCATGATGGAGGCGCACGGCGATGGGATTTGAGACGTATCATCCTGCCATCAACCTGCTCTATTTTGCCGGTACCATCGCCGCCGCTGTGCTGTTTCACCAGCCGGTCTATCTGGCCATCTCCTATGTATGTGCCTTTGTCTATTCCGTCCGGCGCGGCGGGCGGCGGGCGCTGGTCTTCGACCTGTGCCTGATCCCGCTGATTGTGGCCTTCTCCCTGTACTATGCCTCCTATCACCACTTCGGCCTCACCGTCCTGCAGCAGAACCTCATCGGGAACAACCTTACCCTGGAGTCCTGGCTCTATGGGCTGACCCTGGGCGTGCTGTGCGCGTCGGTGCTGATGTGGCTGCGCTGCGTGCTGTCGGTCTTCACGGCGGACAAGGTGGTGTATCTCTTTGGCCGGGTCAGCCCGGCCCTGTCGCTGTTTCTGTCCATTCTGCTGCGTATGCTCCCCCGGCTGAAGGCACAGGGGAAAAAGGTCTCCACCGCCCGCCAGGCGGTGGGCCTGGGCCCGGGACAGGGGACGTTTTTTCGGCGCATCGCCCACGCCGCCGCCATCTTCTCCACCCTGCTGACCTGGCTGCTGGAATCCCTAGCCTCCACCTCCGACTCCATGCGCAGCCGGGGCCACGGCCTCCGGGGCCGCAGCGCTTTCTCCATCTACCGCTTTGACAACCGGGACCGCAGCCTGGTGGTGCTCTTTTTCACCTGCCTGACGGCCATGCTCATGGCCCATTTCTTGGGTCAGACGGCCATCCGCTTCGACCCCTGCGTGGTCATGAGTCCCATCACTCCGGCCTCCGCCCTGTTTTACGCCGCATTCGCCCTGTTCTGCCTGCTGCCCCTGCTGCTGGAGCTGTGGACGCAGTGTTGCTTCCGGCGGGCAAGGAGGGGCTTGTGAAGCGCGCGCAGCTGTATCTGTCCACCATCGCGCCGGATGCCGCTGCGGTGGCGGGGTGCTTTGGCCTGGGGCTGGAGATCGCGGAATACTCACCGTCTGGACACGCGGCTACTGCCTGTATCTGACGGCGCACACCCGTCGCTATGAACCGCTTGCCTGAATATGCCGAAAAAAGGGGACTGCTGCGTATGCAGCAATCTTTTTCGCCGCATTTGCGGCCTGCGGGCCGCAAACTCTGCGAGGCTTTTTGACGACCAAGAAGACCCCGGGGCGCAGCCCCGGGGTCTTTGCTTATTATGGTTGCGGATCAGTTGGCCGTCCAGCCGCCGTCGATGGGCAGCGAGATGCCGGTGATGCTCTCCGCTGCGTCGGAGCAGAGGAATTTGAACACCTCGGCCACGGCCTCCGGCTGCAGCATCTTCCGGATGGCTGCCTTGGACAGCATCACCTCCGAGATGACACGCTCCTCGGAGATGCCGTGGGTCTTGGCCTGGGCGGCGATCTGCCCCTCCACCAGCGGCGTCATCACATAGGCCGGGCAGATGCAGTTGGCGGTGATGCCATAGGGGCCGCCCTCCATGGCGGCGGTCTTGGTCATGCCATAGAGGCCGTGCTTGGCCGTGACATAGCAGGACTTGAACTCGGAGGCCACCAGTCCGTGGATGGAGCTGAGATTGATGATACGGCCCCAGCCGTTCTCCTTCATGGAGGGCCAGCAGTACCGGGTCAGCAGGAAGGGGGCCGTCAGCATGAGGCGGATCATGAAGTCCCACTTATCCTCCGGGAATTCCTCAATGGGGCAGACGTGCTGGATTCCGGCGATGTTGCCCAGGATGTCCACTCGTCCATACTGCTCCAGCGCAAAATCCACAATGTCGCGGCAGCCCTGACGGGTGCTCAGGTCGACGGCCTTTCCCACGCAGCCCAGCTCCGCGCAGACGCGCTCCACGCCCTGTTCGTTTACATCAGCAATCACCACGCGGCAGCCCTCGCGGCTCAGCTCCTTCGCCACGGCGTAGCCGATGCCACTGGCCGCGCCGGTGATCAGCGCAACTTTATCCTTTAACATAAAAGACTCTCCTTCCCCGCGGAGAACCGCGGCTCAGTTTTTGTAACCGTGCTTTTCGCCCACGCCGGTGGGGTCGCACTTGGCCATGGCCAGATACATGGCGTCGCGGGCCTGTACGGCCAGGTCGCTCTTGCCGCCGCCGTAGTCATAAAAGCCCCGGCCGGTCTTGACCCCGTAGTCTCCGGACTGGTAGATGTCCTCAAAGCGGCCATAGGGGTACTTGGCGTCGGACAGATCCTCCCACAGATAGGTGGCAATGTGGTGGTGTATGTCCAGGCCGCCCTGATCCACCACCTCGAAGGGGCCAAGGCAGGCATAGCGGAAGCCCAGGCCGTATTTCATGGCGCCATCCACATCGGCGAAGTCACCGATGCCCTGCTCCACGATGTGCACCGCCTCCCGCAGGATCGCCGCCTGCAGGCGGTTGGCGATGAAGCCCGCTGCGTCCTTCTTTACGTTGATGGGCTTCTTCCCGATCTTCTGCGCCAGCCGGTACACCGTGTCCGCCACCTCCGGGGCCGTCTCGTCGCCGCAGATGACCTCCACCAGCGGGACGATGTGGGAGGGGTTGAACCAGTGCATCCCGCAGAAGCGGGACTTATCCGTCACGCGCTCTGCGATGGCGGTGATGGACAGGCCGGAGGTGTTGCTGGCCAGGATGCAGTCGGGCCGAACCATCCGGGAGACGGTCTCCCAGAAGGCCTGCTTGACCTCCAGCAGCTCCAGCACGGACTCGATGATTATATCGCAGTCCCGGAATGCCTCCACGGTCTCCAGCTCCTCTGTCTTGGCATAGACATAGCTGAGCCGCGCCCTGACGGCGTCGGACTGCTCCTGTGTCAACTCTCCGGAGGCCACCAGACTGGCCTGATTGACCTCCACCAGGTGCCGTCCCCGGCGGATCCCTGCCTCAAAGGCGTCGTAGATCACCACCTCATAGCCCTTCTCCGCGAAGATCTGGGCCATGGAGGTACCCATGGTTCCGGCGCCGGCAATACCGACTTTTTTGATCTCGTCAACTGTCATGTGGACAGCTCCTTTCTGATGTGCGGCGTCAATCTGCCGCATGATTCCGTAAGAAATCCAGCATATAGGCGATGGCTGTCTCGTCCTCTGCGTCACGGAAGCCGTGGTGCGCGCCCTCGATGGTCTTTAGCTCCGCCGAGGGGAAGAATTGCAGGGCCCGGCGGGAGTAGGACAGCGGCGCGATGGGATCGGCGGTTCCGTGCACGATCAGCACCGGGCCGTCATAGGCCGCCATGTAGTCCTCGATGCGGAAGGACAGCGCGTCCTCCACGTAGCGCCGGCCCACCGTCTGGCCCAGCATGGTGTAGGTGTCCTGCAGCTCGGTCTGCCCGTCCGCCACAAGGCGGACAAAGTCCTGCATCCCGTAGCCGGGGTAAAGGGGGATCAGTCCCCGAATATCCGCCGGACGCTGGCCCGCCACATAGGTGACGACAAAGCCGCCCTGGCTGGCCCCCAGCAGAAAGACGCGGGACGGGTCGAACTCCGGACGGCTCAGCAGGCCGTCCAGCACGGCGTTGAGATCCGCCGCCTCCGTCAACACGGACATCTCCGTCATGGCCCCATCGCTTTGGATGTTGCCGCCGCCGCCGATGAAATCAAATACGCAGGCGGCATAGCCCTGCTGCGCAAAGCAGACGGCATAGTGGCGCAGATGGGCCATGTTGCCGCCATAGCCATGGCACAGGATCACCAGAGGGCGGGGTTCTTCCCCCTCTGGCAGATACAGCTCACCGGCGATATGCTGCCCGTCCCGGGTGAAGGACACCTCTTCCAGGTTATATGCGCCGGCTGCGCCGCCTCCGCTGCAGCCGCAGAGCAGCAGCACAAGTGCAAGCAGCACGGCCCGGATCAGATGTTGCTTCATGCCTCAAAGCACCTCCGTGGCCCCCCGGATCCGCCGCCCGGCGAAGCGTTTCGCCGGGCGACAGAGGCAAGGGACATACGATGGAAAAGAAAAGGGTAATATCATCACGCGTAAGCGATGATCACATGGCAAATGCTGAACAGCAGGGCCACCAGTGCGCCCAGGACGGCACCGGCCCAGATGGAGCCGGTCTTCTTGTAGAGGACGCGGTTGGCAACGGCACCCACCGGCCCGATGATGACGGCGGACAGCAGCTGCAGAGTGGTAAAGTTGGTGGGCAGGTTACGCCAGGCACTGGTGGTGATGGCTACCTCGCCGGTGGCATACAGGGTGCTGTACTGCAGCACCATGAGGATCAGCGTAGCCAGGCTGCTGCCCAGGATGACCAGCACATAGTTGACCCACTCCTTGGCGTTGTTCACGCGGGTCACGGAGTTGAACACCACGCCGTTGACCAGGTAGGCGATCAGCCAGAAGGGCAGATACTTGAGATAGGTGACCCAGTGGACGCCGTTCATGGGCGTGATATCGAACTCCAGGAAGGAGACGAAGGTACCCGTCAGGGAGTAGATGACGCAGAGAACCGCATAGCCGATGCCAAAGGCGGTTACGGCCAGCAGCACGGCCTTGCCGATCTGGCGGATGGGGATGTTGAAGCCCAGGTTGTCCAGCGTGGCCCCGGCTTTCTTGCCGATGAAGCGATACACCAGGAACACCACCAGAACCAGAATGGCGCTGATGATGAGGTTCAGCAGCACGGTGGGGTTGAGACCCGGAGCGGAGAAATAGGGACCCTGGGGCAGGGGCTGCCAGGAGCGGACGATACCGGGCCAGCCGCTGATATTGAAGTAGAGCAGCAGCATGGGCAGCTGCAGCAGCAGGAAGAGCACGCCATAGGCCGCGCCGGTTTTGGCATTCCGGATGACCGTCATGCTGGCGGGCTGGGGACGGACGATGGAGGAGAAGAAGTGCGTATCCACCAGGGCCACAGCCAGGGAGATGACGAAGACGAAGAAACCAAAGAACCCGAAGAACAGGGCGCACTGGCGACCAAACCAAACCTGGTCATCCCGATCCAGCGTGCTGACGCCGTCCCGGAGGGAGACATCCATGAAGTCCACCATGTCCCCGATGGCCTTATTGCTGAAGATTGCAATGATATGGGTGTTGTGATAACTGAAGGAGGCACGCAGGTTGCCGGCATCGGCCGCGGCCACGGCCTGCTCCCGGCTCAGCGCTGTCTTGTCGCCATAGACAAAGTAGGTATCCGGCGTTACATCCCGGACGCCGGCGCCCATGAAGTACATCATGGATTTGGTATACTCCGTGGGCTTGGTGGTCCAGATACTGGAAGAGAACTCGTCAAAATCGCCGAACACGGTGGCCACGCTGACGGGATATTCATTGAGTACGTAGCCGTAGCTGCCGTCGGAGAGTTTCTCAATGGGGGTGAAGGAGAAGGAGGCCAGCAGCAGCGAGCGGGGCACGATCTCCGTGGGATCCGTCTCATGGTTGCGCCAGGCGGTGGCAGCGGCGTTCTGGTTCCACATATTGCCGCGGGAGTGGCCGATCATGCCGATGCGGTCTTTGTCCACCTGGGGCAGGCTGCCCATGTACTGCAGCACGGCGTATGCGCCGTCGTCCCACTCCGGGGAATCCACGGGATCCACCTCGGAATAGCCCATGCCGTAGGCATCGGCGGCGATGACGATGTAGCCCCGGCGCGCAAACTCAACGGCCACGCCGACCATGTTGTTATAGTGGGAGGAATAACCATGGGAGAGGATGATGGCTGGGCGGGGATCCTCCGGGGAGGCATCCGCCGGCATCCAAAGCCGGGCGTTGATGGATACATTCTGCTCCGATACCAGCTGGATGTTGGACTCCTCGATCCTGCCGAAATCAGAGCTGATGCAGCTGGCGATGATGCTGGTGATCAGAACGACCAGCAGCGACACGGCAGCCACGATCCGGGCGGTGTGTTTCTTTTTCATGTTACGATTCCTTCCTTTGTATGCGGGGATGTGTCGAACACCCCCGGCAGTGTGCCGGTGTATGCCGCCTCCTGCCGGGGGTATTGTCATCTGTTATCGGTGCGTTGTTTCTGCGTTGGTCAGGCCTGCTTGGTGCAGCTGTAGCTCAGGCCGTTGGTGGTGTCGGTGATGATCAGGGTGCCCTCCGCCTGGAGAGCCAGGTTCCACTCCACGACTGCGGTCTCATCGGCCTTGTTGACGATCTTGAGGTTGCTGGCATCGATCCAGGTGTAGGTGTTGTCGTTGACCATAGCGCCGGAGACAACATACTGGACGGAATCCTCGGTGAACACGAAGGTCTGATCCGTCACGGGCGTCTCCGTGCCGGCGATGATCATGCTGTTGAGGTTCCAGGTGCCGACCAGATCCGCGGGATCGATGGTCAGCGCGGCCTCGCCGCCGTCGGCGGGCGTGGAGGGCACATAAGCGGTGGGATCGGTGTCATCCGGGCACTTCTCCGTGTAGTAGATCAGGCCATTGGCCTCGTCGGTGATGACCATGGTGCCGTCATCCTTCAGCTCGTAGCTCCAGTCCACGGTGTAGGAGGGGTCATCCAGATAAATGGCGTGCAGGGTGTTCTCGCTGATCCAGGTGTAGCTCTCCTCGTTGACCTGGGCGCCGTCCATATAGAACTTGATGGTATCATCGGTGTAGACCAGATACCAGCCCTCGGCCACGTTCAGATAACCGCCGGCGGTCAGATCCCAGGAGGTGATTTCCCAGACGCCGGGGAGAACCTGGCGCAGCTCCTTGTTGACATCGGTGTCGATGGTGTCGCCGCCGTTTCCGCCGCCGCAGGCCACCAGGGACAGGGCCATGACCATGGCCAGGATCAGTGCAATGATCTTCTTTGCTTTCATGTTGATACGCTCCTTTTCTTTTTTGTATGTTTTTATGGCGCTATGCGCCGGGTTTCTTACCAGAGCTCCAGCCGCTCAGCCTCGGCCTGGAGCCACTCGCGGAAATCGGGGTGGGCGATCCGGATGAGCTCCTTCACGCGGCCCCGGATATCCAGGCCCCGCAGCCACGCCACGCCGTACTCCGTGACCACATAGTCCGTGTCGTTGCGAGAGGTGGAGACCACGGAGCCGGGGGCCAGGGTGGGAACGATCTTGGAGTGGAGCACTTCATTGCCGTCGGCGTCCCGGGTGGAGTAGGTGGAGTGCATCGCCAGGATGGACTTGCCGCCGGGGCTCAGCTGGGCGCCGATCACCGTGTCGGACTGGCCGCCCGTGCCGGAATACTGCATGGGGCCGATGGCCTCCGAAGCGCACTGACCGGTGAGATCCACCTCCAGCGTGGCGTTGATGGATACGAACTTGTTGACCTTGGCGATCTCGCTGGGGTTATTGGTCAGCAGACAGGACTTGAACAGCACGGAGGGGTTGTCATCCAGGAAGTCATAGAGCCGCCTGCTGCCCAGGGTGAAGGAACAGAGGGAGTAGCCGTCATAATAGCCCTTCTGGCTGTTATCCACGGCACCGCACTCGATGAGATCCACCATTGTCTCGGTGAACATCTCCGTTTGGATGCCCAGGTGCTTTTTGTGGCGCAGCTCGTGGGCCACGGCGTTGGGGATATAACCGATGCCCAGCTGGATGGTGGAGCCATCCTCCACCAGATCGGCGATATACCGGCCGATGGTGGCATCCTTCTCCGTGTAGGGCTCGATGGTCGCCTCGGGCACCGGACGGTCGGACTCCACCAGAGCGGTGACCTGGGAGATATGGATCATGGTGTCGCCGAAGGTCCGGGGATAGTTGGGGTTCACCTCCACCAGCACCACGGCGCCGCTCTGGATCAGATCCATCTCATAGATGGCGCTGAGGGAGAGGGAGAGATAGCCGTGCTTATCCATGGGGGAGACGGTGGCCAGCAGCACCGGGCGGCGGCCCTCAAAGGCGGCGCGGTCCAGAGCTTTGGGCAGACAGCACTGCGAGCGTTGGGGCGCCATGCTGGCCAGGCCCTCCTTGTGCGCCCGGCGGATGCCGGCGTTAAAGAACCAGCTTCTGTGGTCGATGATCCCCTGCATTTCGGGATCGTGGAAAAAGGCATAATCCTGGGCGGGTACGCAGGTGTGCAGCACCACGTCCTTCACGCCGGTGGTCTTCAGGTAATGCATCTTCTCCAGAAGCGCCTGAGGCTCGGCAGCGGACTGGGCACAGACCAGCATATCCCGGCTGTGGATCTGATCCAGCACTTGCTCAGCGGACATACACTTTTCCTGATACAGCTCCTGTGCTGTTTTCATAGGCAATGCTCCTTTCTGTGGGTTTGTACGTTTTCCGTTTGTAAAATTACTGTAACACAGAAAAATCAAAAAAGAAAATAGCCCTTTTTCATGGTCTATGAACGAAATTCATGCCGCCGGAAGCAAGGGGCATTTTTTGTACAAATCGACGTATTGCAGCGCTTACAGCTTCTCCGCCGTGCAGATGGCCAAAAAGCGGCGCATGGGCTCGGTGAGGAACTTGTCCTTCAGATAGCAGACCGACAGGATCCACGGCATAGGCGGATCGCTGACCTGCAGCATCCGGGTGCCCTCCCCGCCCATTTTTTCCATGAGCCAGCGGCCAAAAAAAGCCACGCCATAGCCGGTGGCGGCCATGTCATAGATCATGTCCCACTGGGAGCTCTCAAAGACCACCTTGGGAGCAAAGCCCGCCTGGCGGCAATGATCCTCCACGATGTCCCGGAACATAAAGTCCGGCGACATCATCAGAAAATCGGCGTCCTTCAGCTCCCGCAGCGCCACCGTCCCACGCTCTGCCAGCGGGTGATCCTGGGAGACGCACAGCACGATCTCCGAACGATAGACCGGCCGAACTACATAGGCCGGATTTTTCAGCGGCTCCAACACGATGCCAATATCGATTTTCCCCGCCTCCATCATCTCACAGATCGTCTTGGCAGGCGTTTCGCGGATGTTCAGCTGGATATTCGGGTACCTCTGGCGGAACTCATACAGCCGGGGATAGAAATACGCAGGGCCGGCCGTGGGCGGCAGGCCCACCGTCAGCGTACCACCCAGGCCCCGGAGGCGCTGGTTGAGTTCCTGCGTTTGGCCCGAGACGAAGTCGACAATCCTCTGTGCATAGGCGTAGGTCAGCTCGCCCGCCTCCGTCAGGGCAAAGTCCTTGCTCTGGCGGTCGATGAGCTCCACCTGCAGCTCCGCCTCCAGCGCGTGGATGGATTTGCTCAGCGTGGACTGGCTGAGAAACAGCTTCTCCGCCGCCCGGGTAAAGCTGCGCTGGCGGACGATCTCGATCAGGTATACCAGTTGGTTGTGGGTGACCAAGGATCTCACCTCCTCAACGTCGCGATCCCATGCAAGGGAGTTTTTCCTGCTCACAGCAGAATTATAGCACAAAATGAAGCATAAATAAAGAACGTGTATAGGGAAAAACTGGGTTTTTCACGACCAGCGCACCGCGTCGATGGCCGCACGCTCTACCGGCAGCGCGGCGGCATAGCGGGCGGCAAAGGCTTCAAAGCCCGCCACATCCGCAGGATCGGGCACGAACGCCTGGCTGGTCATGCCGGCGAAAACGCGACGCTCCAGATAGTCCTCCAGCGGGCCCTCGCGCCTTCCGTCTGCCAGGTAGGCCGCCAGCAGGGCGATACCCCATGCACCGCCCTCGGAGGCGGTCTCCAACACCGTGACCGGCGTGTTGACCGCGGCAGCCAGATAGCGCTGCATGACGCCCGGCGTTTTGAACAGACCACCGTGGCCCATGATACGATCCAGCCGAACACCCTCATCCTTCAGCAGAATATCCATGCCCAGCTTCACCGCCCCCAGCGAGGTGTACAGGTGGGTGCGCATGAAATTGGCCAGATTGAAGCGGCTGTCCGGTGTGCGCACGAGGAGAGGCCGTCCCTCGTTGATAAAGGTGATGTTTTCGCCGGAGTAGTAGCCATAGGACAGCAGGCCGCCGCAGTCGGCGTCGCCGCACAGCGAATGGGTGCAGAGCCGGGTGAACAGCTGGTCCATGTCGGCCTGCAGGCCCATGAGCTGACAGAACTCCCGGAACAGGGAGACCCAGGCGTTCAGATCGGAGGTGCCGTTGTTGGCGTGGGACATAGCGCAGGGACGGCCCGTGGGTGTGGTCACCAGGTCGATCTCCCGGTGGATCCTGCGCAGGCGCTTCTCCAGCACCACCATGGCAAAGGTGCTGGTTCCCGCCGACAGGTTGCCCGTGCGCGGGGCCACGGAGTTTGTGGCGGTCATGCCGGTGCCCGCGTCGCCCTCGGGCGGACACAGCGGGATCCCGGCGGCCAGCTGGCCACTCTCGTCCAGCAGCGCCGCACCTTGTGCCGTCAGGCGGCCCGCCTCAGCCCCCGCTGTGAGCACCCGGGGAAATACATCCCGCAGGTGCAGCGGGTATCCGGCCCGGTGCACCAGTGCATCGAATTTGCGCACCATGCCCGCGTCGTAGTCGCAGGTTTCGGAGTCGATGGGAAACATACCCGCCGCGTCTCCGACACCAATGACCTTTTGCCCCGTCAGGCGATAGTGCATATACGAAGCCAGCGTGAAGACCGATGCGACACTCCTGACATGGGCCTCCCCATCCAGCATCCGCTGGTACAGATGTGCCACCGACCAGCGCAGCGGGATGTTGAAGCGAAACAGCTCCGTCAGCTCGTCCGCCGCCGCCGTGGTATTGGTATTGCGCCAGGTCTGGAACCGTGCAAGCGGCCTGTCATCGCAATCCAGCGCAATATACCCGTGCATCATGGCGCTGATGCCGATGGCACCGCAGGTTCTGAGCGTCGTGCCGTACCGCGCCTCCACGTCTTGCCGCAGCGCCGTATAGCAGGCGCGCATACCGGCATCCGCGTCGGCCAGGTCATAGGTCCAGACTCCGTCGATGAGCTTGTTTTCCCACTGGTAGCTGCCCACCGCCAGGACATTCCCCTCATAATCGATGAGAACGCCCTTGATACGGGTCGAGCCGAACTCAATGCCCAGGGCGGTTCTGCCCTGTTCGATCTGCTCCCGCGGCGACAACGCCGCGCCGGTTTGGTTTTTACACTTGTCCATCGCGCCCCTCCGCCGCTTGCTCAGAAGCAGGTAAACGCGCCGTCGATGCCGAAGTCGGCGCCCGTGGTGAAGGTGGAGGTGTCACCGGCGAGATACACGCAGATGGAGGCCAGCTCCTCCGGCCGGCCAAGGCGTCCCATCGGGGCCATGGCGTTCCATTTCTGGATCAGCGGCTTCAGCGTGGGCGAGGAGAGGGTCAGGTCGGTGCCGATATATCCGGGAGATATGCTGTTCACCCGGACGCCGCGCTGCGCCCACTCCACGGCCAGGGACTTGGTCAGTTGGATCACGCCCGCCTTGGAGGCGTTGTAGGCACACTGGGGCTGGGGCACGTTGACAATGTGGGCCGACATGGACGCCGTGTTGATGATGGAGCCGCCGCCATGGGCCAGCATATACCGGCCCGCTATGGTGTCGGTCAGGAAGATGCTGTCCAGATTCACCGACAGGTTCTGCCGCCACTGGGCAAAGCTCATCTCCTCCGCCGGTGCATTGATGCATATCCCGGCGTTGGCGTGGCAAAACTCCAGACCGCCCAGCTCCGCCACCACCTGCTGAACCATGTCCTGCACCTGCGCCTCGTCGGTCACGTCGCAGCGAATGGCAATGACTCGGCGGCCTGTGGCCTCCGCGATCTCCCGCGCCGTTTTCTGCGCCGTCTCCATGTCCAGATCCACAATGGCCAGGTCGGCCCCCGCCTCGGCAAAGGCGGTCGCCGTGCACTTGCCGATGCCCCGGGCTCCACCGGTGACGAAGCCCCGCTTGCCGTCCAGTCTCATCTTTTCAATGATGCCCATGATACCGCTCCCTTCAAAATGTAATCATTTTTGTAAATTAGCTTTACATATTATATGGATAGCCTATCACCAAGACAAGGCCTTGTCAATCATCTGTACAAAAAACTTTCATAAAACGTTGTACAACTTGCGTATAGCCCCGGGCGGCAGGCTGTGATACAATCGTTTTGTATCCGGAAAGGGGGCCGCGCCATGACAGACCGCATCACGCCCAAGCAGATCAAAAAAGCCAACCGACAGCTGGTCTATGACTATGTTTATCGGGAGCGTCGGGTATCCCGGCAGGATATCGGCGATGCACTGTGTCTCAGTCGACCCACCGTTACGGCAAGCCTGGCCGAGCTGGAGGCGGACGGCCTCGTCTACAAGAGCGGGCAGCAGGATTCCGAACAGCTTGGGCGCAAGGCGGCCACCTATTCCGCCGCAGCGGAATACCGCGTTGCCATCGGCGTGGAGCTGATGCGCCATGCGGCGGAGATCATCGCCGTGAATCTCTATGGACAGGCCGTGAGGCGGCAGCTGCTGCCCCTTCCCTACGAAAACACGGCACACTATTATCAAACCCTGTGTGAGGCGATTCTCACCTTCATCCGGGACTGTGGCCTTGCCCCCCAGCAGCTGCTGGGCATCGGCTTTGCGGTACCGGGGCTCGTCTCCTCGGATGGAAGCCGCGTGGTCTATGGTGCGATCCTCGGGAACACGGGACTGTCCGTCGATGCCCTTTCCGGCCGTCTGCTCTGTCCCTGCAGCTTTCTCCACGATGCGGAGAGCGCGGCGCTGTCCGAGCTCTGGGCATCCCCAGAGCTGCAGAATGCCGTCTATGTCTCCCTGAGCCGGCACCTGGGCGGCGCCATGATCACCGACCGGCAAGTGCACGTGGGCAAGCACGGCCGCAACGCTACCTTTGAGCACATCCAGGTGCGGCCGGAGGGCGAGTTGTGCTACTGCGGCAGGCGCGGCTGTCTGGAAACGGTCTGCTCCATGCAGGCCCTGCTGGGCGATGAGCTGCCGGAGGCCTTCTTTGATGCGGTGCGCAGCGGTGACCCGGCTACCAACGGCCGCTGGCAGCGCTATCTCCAGGCCCTGGGCCGGATGCTCGGCGCGCTCCATTTGGTTCGCGACGTGGATATTGTGCTGGGCGGACACCTGGCACCGTTTTTGATCCAGGCGGATATCCACTGCCTGTACCAGGAAATCCGTGGAATGTCCCCCTTCGGGGAGGCGGAGGACTTCATCCGCATCAGCAAGATGCCCTCCCATAACATCACCGTCGGCGCCGCGCTTCCGTATATCAAGGCGTTCCTTTCCGACCCGCTGGCCTGAAAGCGGGGCCTCTCCCCGCGTTTCCCGCGGCGGGCAGGTACAATACAGGGCAGAATATCCAGGGAGGACAACACAATGATCCATGAAATTTGCACAGATGAGGCGCTCCTGGCCCAAAGGGCCGCCCCTGCCACGGCGGACGATCTGGCGGTGGCCCGGGATCTGCTGGACACCCTCATGGCCCACCGGGACGGTTGCGTGGGCATGGCCGCCAACATGATCGGCGTCAACAAGCGCATCATCGCCTTCGAATGTGACGGCGCGTATCTGGTCATGCTCAACCCGGTTATCCTCCGGCAGTCCGGCCCATACGAGGCGGAGGAGGGCTGTCTGTCCCTCCGCGGCACCCGGAAGGCCCGGCGCTTCCAGAGCATCAAGGTGCAATGGCAAAATGAGAAGCTCCAGACCCGGTACAAGACCTTCACCGGCTTTGTGGCGGAGATTATCCAGCACGAGATTGACCACTGCGAGGGGGTATTGATATGATCCTGTACTTTTCCGGCACCGGCAACAGTGCCTATGTGGCCCGGCGCATGGCGGAGGCGATTGAATATGGTAAAAAGAGCCGCGGTAAGCCCCGCTACCACTTTGAGGCACTGTGAAACGCAAAAAAGCGTCCCCGGATGTGCTCCGGGGACGCTTTTGGTGTATGAACCTTTTCTCCGCCGCTATGCGATCGTTTCGGCGCGCTTGCTGTGGATGCGGTCGCGCTCCTCCTGCATAATCTGGCCGAAGCTCTTGTCGTCCAGCTCCATGCACTGGCTGGCCGCCGCGGACGGGTCGGCAAAGGCATCGAAGATGGCCTGCTTGTCCTCCAGCAGCGCCAGAATTCGCTCGTCCACGCTGTCCTCGCACAGCAGCCGGTGCACCAGGACGTTTCGTGTCTGTCCCATGCGATAGGCCCGGGCGATGGCTTGGTTTTCCGCGGAGGGCTTGAACTGCGGCTCGCACAGGATTACCATGCTGGCCGACTGGATATTCAGGCCCGTTCCGCCCGCCTGGATCTGCGCCAGCAGCACGCTGCCCGCCGGGGCGGCGTCGAAGCGGTCGATGATCTCCTGCCGCCGCCGTGGCGGGACGGAGCCGGTGATGGGTCCATAACACACCTCGCCCAGCAGCTCCCCGATCCTGCGTATCGTGTCCAGGAAGAAGGAGAACACGATGACTTTTCGCCCGTCCTCTTCGGCCTCCTCGATGAGTTCCTGCAGCCGCCGGGCCTTGGAGGAATCGGCCAAATCCTCCACGTTCCAGGACACCCGCCTGGCATCCGCGTAGCGACTGTTCAGCACGGCCTCCTCGTACACGGCCTCCTCGGCGGCCGTCATACTGCACCACTCCCGGTTCTCGATCAGCTCAGGCAGCTCGGTAAGCACGTCCTCCCGCTTGCGGCGGTAGTACACCGGCGCGATCTTCTCCCGGAACTGCGGGGCGGAGGCCAGGAACTTCATCCCCTGCACGGTGGAGGCTACCTGCGGCTGCAGCAGCCGGATCAGGGAGATCATCTCGTCTACCCGGTTCTCCAGCGCCGTGCCGGTCATGAACAGGAGCCGCTGGGCGTGCTTGCTGAGGGCCTTTACGCTGCGGGTTCTCTGGGCCTCGGGGTTTTTGATGTAGTGCGCCTCGTCCACCACCAGCAGGGCATAGCGGAACGCCGGATCCAGCTGGAGGTGACTCGTGGTCTCATAGGTGGTGACGGCGACGCTGCCCGTCTCCTGCCAGGCGGCCAGGGCCTCTGCCCGATCCGGCCCGTGCACACGGGTCACGGAGAGATCGCTCATCTTCCGGATCTCCCGGCACCAGTTGGTCAGCACGCTGGCCGGGCAGACCACCACAAAGTGCGTGGCCCCGGTGTTCCGGAGGGAGACCATCGCCGCAATGGCCTGGATGGTCTTGCCCAGGCCCATCTCGTCGCCCAACAGTGCGCGCTGCTGGTGCAGGATATATTTCACGCCCCACTCCTGGTAGCGCCGCAGCTGGCAGCGCAGGCCCTCCGGGAAAAACTCCTGGGCCTGGATCTCCCGGGCCAGATCCTCCGGCAGGCCATACACCGCGTCGTCCGTGCCCAGAACCCCCGGTTCGATCTCCTCCAGGAGGGTGAAAAAGTGGATGGAGTTGGCGGAGAAGTCGTCCCAGGCCCGGGCGGTGCTGGTGTCCTCGACCCGCTGCAGCTCGTCCCGCAGCTCCTGTGCGCTGCGGAAGTAGGTGCCCTGCAGCAGTCGCTGCAGAGTGTCATAGGCCTCAACGGCCTGCTGCTTCTTCTGCTTTGAGCAGAACAGCCACTTCAGGCCGCTGGTGGCCGGGTGCAGCGCCTCCAGCGCGTGGGTGATCTCGTCGCCGTACTCCTCCCGCAGCTTCCGAGCCGCCTGGGTGGGCGCCTCGCCGTTTTTGAGCCGGGAAAGGGCCCGCACCAGCCGCGTGGCACTGCGGGAGCGGGCATCCTCGCTGAGCCTGAGCCTGACGCCCTGACGGGCAGCCCTGGTGATCTCCTCCGCCTCCTGCTTCATGGCGTGGGCGCCCTCGCTGCTGATGCCGTTTATGGCGGTCAGCCGCCGCGCCGACGCGGCCTTGACATCCGCCACGGTCTCATAGCCGTTGTCCCGCAGGAGCTTGATTCGGAAGCCGCGCTTGTCCCGGTTCAGCTCCTCTACGGGGATATCCGCCAGGAGCCGCAGCGTCTCCTCCTCCACCATGGCTCTTGCAGCCTGGCTGACCTCATAGCGCTGCTCCTCCGCAAAGGACACAAAGCGCGTCAGCTCAGACAGTAAGGCGTGGTGTTTTTCGCAGAGGGCTTTTACCTCTGCGCTGTCGAAGGGTCTGGCCATAACGTTTCCCTCCCGTATCGATTTTCGACTGCATTATACATTATAATAGCATGGCCCGGCGGGAAACACAAGAAATTGCCCTGCTATAAACTGAGAGCCCGGCCGGGCTCTCAGTTTATAGCACTTCTGTGTCACTTTTATATCACTTTTTTGCGCCTTAAGACGCACTCGATCAGGCCAAAGAGCAGCGTCAGCAGCGCCGCCAGGGCCAGAGAGAGCCACAGGTACACCGGGTACCATTGGTCAAACCTCCCGCTGCTGCCCCAGCTCATACTGTGCATATTGGAGACATACAGGGCCGGCAGGGCGTACAGCAGGTTCCGCAGACCCGGCAGCAGGAGGGTACGGCGCTCCTCTCGGTGCCGCAGCAGCAGAATGAGAAACAGCAACAGACTCCCCAGCAGGCAGGCAAGCCCCACGCAGACGGCCACGGTATAGGCCGGAGAGACTCCGTAGCGATTCCGATCCAGGTAGGGACTCCACACGAAAAGCAGGGCGGCGACCAGCGTCAGGCCCAGCTGCCAGACGTTCATGCGACGACGGAGGGGAGAGGCCGGCGGCTTGGGCGGCCGGGGCTGCCCGGTCAGGCGGGCCATGTAGCGGGGCCTGCCCCACAGCCAGAGAGCCGCCAGGAGCAGTAGCGCCGCAGCGGCGAAAATCAAATAGAAGCTGAATGCGGGCACGCTGTAGATCCCGGCGGAGTCGACGGTCAGCAGCACCGGCAGGCCCAGCAGCAGCGCGGCCAGGGCGGCGAAGAAGGCTGTCCAGGACAGCCGACCCAGTGTGTCGTCGAAGTGGGCGCACAGCGCCTCGTCCGCCAGTTCAAACAGCTCGTTGTCCCGCCGGGTCTCCCGGGCCCGGCTCAGGCCCAGAGCCGCCAGCAGCACGGCGGTGATGAGAAACAGCAGCTCCACGGCAAAGCCAACGATGGGCCGGAAGAAGGCATAGGAGATGCCCAGCGCACACACCAGACCCACCGCCGACAGAGCCAGGGAGATCCAGCTCAGGGTACGGAAGGTGGACAGCGTGCGGTTTACCAGTGAGCGCAGCTGACGCTCCGTCCGGGCGGCGCGGATACCCTCCGGCTCCCGGACCCCGTCGCGTTCACCCCGCAGCAGCTCGTCGCAGCTGACGCCGAACAGCTCTGCCAGCGGCGGGAGCAGCGACAGATCCGGCGCGCACTCGTCCCGCTCCCAGCGGCTCACCGCCTTGTTGCTGACACCCAGGCGGTCGGCCACCTCCTGCTGCGTCATCCCGGCGGCCCGGCGCAGGGCGGCGATGAATTGTCCCATAGAATTTCGTGCCATAATGGGTCCTCCTGTGAAATAGGGTGGCCTCATTCTACAAAAGCGTCAGTCAAAAAGCCAGCCCACAAAGCGGAAATCACTCCCGCAAAGCGAGAATCTGGTGCTTTCGTCCATTATAACACAGTGCACGGGCCCGGAAAAGGGCCTGTGCGGAAAAATCCCCCGACCGATGGAGGGGGGATCGAGGCTGTCAAGTATCCCATTACCATGCTTCCGTATCGCAGGTCATTGCGAGGAGCGAAGCGACGTGGCAATCCGTTCCCCATGAGAAAGGAAAATACGGATTGCCACAGCGGCGTTCCGCCGCTTCGCAATAACAAAGGGGGTGGAAACTGGGCAGTTATACGCCATAGCAGAGGGATGGAAAAATCGAGATGCCCCCAGCCCTTACAGAATGGTCTTGCGGTAGGCACGGCGGAAGTAGATATACTCTGCTGCGCCGGTCAGCAGCCAGGAGCAGATATACAGCAGGCACAGGGACGGGACCTCCCGGCCAAACAGCAGCATGGCGGCCCCGAACAGGCCGCCCACCACGACGGCATAGCAAATGCTGATGCGATAGCTTTTGCGGATGCGCTCCGTGTACACAGTATAACACCGGGCCATTCCCGGTGCAAGCCGCGTTTTCTGTGTACTTTCGACAAAAAGACAACATGATGCTTGACTATTTTGCCAAACGGAATTTATCCATTCTCCCCCTGACAGCATAACAGTGTTACGGAACATTGTTACAAAGGGGGGCGTTGTTATGGACGAGGAACTGATCTCCGAAAAGGAGCTGAACTGAGGCAGAAGCGACAACAAGATGTAATATAGATAGGGGATTTTACCATGAGTGATAAGATGGATATGAGTCTTTCTGGCAGCAGCGCCGCACACATGGGCACAGAGGTGCGATACAGATATAAACGAACTGCCAGGGCAGGGGCCCTGACAGTTCGTTTATAACCATGTAAAGCTCACTTTTCCTCGAAGGGGTCGATGGGGACGAACTCCTCTTTCTCCTCGTTCCCGCCGGGGCTGCCGGGCTGATGCCCCACGCCCTTGATGCGCTTGATCTCCTCGAAGTAGCCGATGTTGCTCTGCACCCGGTAGGGCGTCACCCAGATCTCCAGGATGTTCAGCGTCAGCAGGCTCAGGATGGCCCAGCCCAGGAAGGACAGATCCAGCACGAACAGCTGGCCCTTGTAGCCCGCCGTCTGCACCTTGCTCATCCGGATGGCCTCCATCACGCCGATGCTCGGGTTCTCGCAGAGGTTATACAAGGCGAAACGATAGCGGTAGGCGGCGATGACACCGGGGACGATGAACAGCAGCGTCCACAGAGAGATGAAGATAAACATCACCAGGTGCAGCAAAATCAGCTTGCCCACGAAGTTCAGACCGTCGAGGATGGTACGGTAGGGCATTTCCTTCCCCTGGCGGACACCCAGGTGATAGCAGGCATAGCCACCATCCAGCACCGCGCTGATCAGCCAGCCCACCACGCCAACAAAGGTCACCAGCAGGGCCGGGAACTCCGGAAAGCTGGGCAGATACGGGGCGATCTCCGGATAGCGCACGGCGTATTCCACCATGGTATCGGAGGCATTGACATAGTTATCCAGCCAGGTCATGATCCAGTTGACACCCAGGAAGATCAGGGTGAACAGATAGGCGTTGACCCGGGCAGAGCGAACGACGCCCTTGGCCTCCTCCTTGATTTGAATGCGATCCTTCATAGGAAGCACTTCCTTTCTTGCAGCGGCCCGGGGGCCATATCTCTTGTATACCGCGCATAGTATACCATATTAAAATGCAAAACTCAAGCACCCGGACCCGCCGAATGCTAAGAATGAGACAAAAAACAAGAATTTCCACAGAAACCAGACTCCAAAGGGTGGACAAGACGGAAAAAGTGGTGTAAAATGAGAGGCAGTATGTGGTGGCATAGGGCCACCCAGAGTAAGATGAGGTGAAGACAATGGCACAAGCTTTCTTTGGCGGCGTTCATCCCAACGACATGAAGGCCGCGACCAATGAAAAGGCCATCGAACAGCTGGCAGCCCCGGCTGAGGTGGTCATTCCCATGTCTATGCACATCGGTGCACCCTGCAAGCCCATCGTTGCGGTGGGCGACAAGGTGACGATCGGTCAGAAGATCGGTGAACCCGGCGGCTTTGTCTCCGCGCCTATCCATGCCAGCGTGTCCGGCACGGTGAAGGCCGTGGAGCCCCGTCCCTCCTCTATGGGCGGAACGGTCATGTCCGTGGTCATTGAGAACGACTATCAGAACACCGTGTGTCCTGACATCCATCCCGTGGACGATCCCGACAGCCTGACTCCCGAGCAGCTGGTGGAGATCGTGAAGAACGCCGGCATCGTCGGCCAGGGCGGCGCGACCTTCCCTACCCATGTGAAGATCAGCTCCGGCCTGGGCAAGGTGGACTACGTTCTCATCAACGCCGCCGAGTGCGAGCCCTACATCACCGGCGACCACCGCACCATGCT
>CAZUYE010000005.1:0-42076 GCA_964624925.1 uncultured Oscillospiraceae bacterium
GGTGGGTGTCGTTGATCTGGATGACGTTCTTCTCGTGGAAGTTCTTCAGGGTGCCATAGGTCTGGATGTGCTGGCGGGTGATGGATTGCATGGTGGCGGAGACGAAGAAATACTGCTGTTTCAGCCGCAGGGACTTGCCCTCATAGTGGTTGTCCTCGGGATAGAGCACGGTGCTGATGGCATCGGCCATGGCCCGCTCCTCGGTGGCCTGGAGGTACTGCCCCTGGCCAAACAGCTGCATATCCACGGGCTTGGGGCTCTTGGCATCCCACAGCCGGAGGTTGTTCACATGATCCGTCTCATAGCCCGCGACCAGCATATCGCAAGGGATGGCCAGAACGCGGGTATAGTCCTCGTGGATGACCATCAGGTGGCCATTGTCCCAGCGTGTGCGGATCTTGCCGCCGAAGTGGACTTCCTCCGCTTCCTGGGGCTTGGGCATCAGCCATGCGTCGCCCAGATTCTGCCAGTCGTCGGGCAGCTCCACCTGCTGGCCGTCCACGATCTTCTGCTTGAAGATGCCCAGCTCATAGCAGATGGAATAGCCGGTGGCGGGGATATCCAGGGTGGTCATGCTGTCCAGATAGCAGGCGGCCAGGCGGCCCAGGCCGCCGTTGCCAAGGCCCGCGTCGGGCTCCATGTCGAAAAGGTCAGAGGCCCGGAAGCCCAGCTCCTCCACCGCCTGGGTCAGCGGCTCCAGGATGCCCAGGTTGTAGGCGTTCTTCATGAGGCTGCGGCCCATGAGAAACTCCATGGACATATAGTGCACCCGCTTCTGCTGGGCGCGCTGGGTCTGCTCCTGGGTCTGCACGCTGCGCTCGGCCATGATATCCCGCAGGGTCAGGGCACAGGCCTTCATCATCTCCCCATCGGTGGCTTGCTTTTCCGTGCAGCCGTAATTCAGACGCAGCTTTTGCTGGATGGCTTCCTTCAGGGTCTCTTTGCTGTAAATCATTGTCAGTAGTTCCTCCGTGTCAAATCTTGGTAAATGCGGCGATAGGCCGCGGCGCTGCGGTTCCAGCTGAAGTCCTCCGTCATGCCCCGGCGGCGCACGGCGTCGAAGCCGCAGCGGTCGCCGTGGTACAGGCCCACCGCCTGGCCCACGGTCTGCACCATATCATGGGCACTGCAGGCCGCGAAGACATAGCCGTTGCCGTCGGGCTGGCCCACCTGGCAGGAGCGGACGGTGTCCGCCAGGCCGCCGGTCTGGCGGACGACGGGCACTGCGCCATAGCGCATGGCGATGAGCTGGCTCAGGCCGCAGGGCTCGCTGCGGGAGGGCATCAGGAACAGGTCGGCGGCGGCGTAGATGCGCCGGGACAGAGCGTCGGAATAGGTGATCTGGGCGGACACGCGGCCAGGCCAGCGCTGCTGCGCCTGGCGGAAGCAGTCCTCATAGCCCGCCTCGCCCTGGCCCAGCACCACCAGCTGGCAGCCGGCCTGCATCAGGCCCTCCAGCCCCTGGCACACCAGATCCATGCCCTTGTGGCCCACCAGGCGGCTGACGATGGCCAGCAGCGGGGTGTCCGCCTCCCGGGCAAGGCCCAACTGCTCCTGCAGTGCCGCCTTGCAGGCGGCTTTGCCACGCAGATCATCCGGGCCGTAGTTCTCGGGCAGGGCGGGGTCGGTGAGGGGGTCGAAGCTCTGCATATCCAGGCCGTTGAGCACGCCGGAGAGCTTGTGATCCACCTGCTGCACCACGGACTCCAGACCGCAGGCATAGGCCGGGTCGTGGAGCTGGCGGGCATAGGTGGGGCTGACGGTGGTGATGGCGTTGGCGGTGAGCAGCGCGCCCTTCATCAGGTTGACGCAGCCGTCCATCCGCAGAAGGCCGCCCTCGTACCAGCCACGGTTCAGGCCAAAGAGATCCTCCACGGTGTGGGGGCTGTATTTGCCCTGATACTCCATATTGTGAATGGTGTAGACCACGGGCAGGTCGCTGCCGGCATCCCGCAGGTACACGGGTACCAGGGCCGTCTGCCAGTCATTGCAGTGGAGCACGTCGGGCTGCCGCTCCAGGTGGGGCAACAGGGTGACGACGGCCTTGCTGAAGAAGGCGAAGCGCTCGCCGTCGTCCATTTCCCCATAGAGGGTCGGGCGGCGGAAATAGCGCTCGTTATCCGCGAAGTACCAGGTGACGCCCCGGTGCTCCAGGGAAAAGAGGCCGCAATACTCGTGCCGCCAGCCCAGATCCACATAGGTATAGCAGCGGAATTGCAGCTTTTCGCGCCAGGCGGCGGCGATCTGCCCATAGAGGGGCAGGAACACGGCCACGTCGTCGCCGCCCTGGGCCAGAGCGGGGGGCAGGCTGCCCAGCACGTCGGCCAGGCCGCCGGTCTTGCAGAAGGGGGCGGCCTCGCTGGTAAGATAGAGAATGTTCATGTGTGCCTCGCTTTTCAGATGGTGGTGCCCCGGGCGATGACCAGGGGGTAGTCCTCGTGGCCCATGAGGCTGCGGCCCTCGCCAATGGTGACATCCTTGTCGGTGATGACGCCCCGCAGCAGAGCCCCGCGGCGCACCACGGTGCCCTTGAAGAGGATGCAGCCCTCCACCGTGGCGCCGGGCTCCACCCGGACGCCCCGGAAGAGGATGGAATCCTTTACGGTGCCCTGGATATCGCAGCCGTCGGCCACCAGGGAGTTGGCACAGAAACCGTCGATATACGAGGAGGGGGAGTCGTTCTCCTTGGCCAGGATGGGACGGCGGGGATCGAAGAGCTCACAGGCGATCTCGGGACGCAGCAGTTCCATGCTGCGGTGGTAGTAGGCGGTGGTGGTGTCGATGCGTGCGGCGTAGCCATCCCAGACATAGGAGCGGAAGGTGAGGCTGTCCTTACGGGCCTGGAGAATACCGCTACGGAAGCTGTATTGGTTGTGGGCCATGCAGTCGGACACCAGCTGCACCAGCAGCTCACGGCTGAGGATGAAGATGTTCAGGCAGCGGAAGCCCTCCGGGGTGAAGACATCGTGGGCCACGTCCACGATGCGGCCGGTGCCGTCCAGCTGGAAATAGGTATCGCTGCTGCGGCCGGGCAGGGAGGTGCACACCGCCGTCAGATCCGCGCCGGAGGCCATGTGATCCCGCAGCACGTCGTCCAGGGGCAGGTTGATGACCAGGTCGCTGTCGGCCAGCACCACATAGTCCTGTCGGATGGAGCGCAGATAGTCCATGACGCAGCCCAGGGCCTCCACCTTGCCCCGGAAGCGGCCGGCGTCGCCCCGCTGCTCGGCATAGGCAAAGGCGGGCAGCAGGGTCAGGCCGCCGTGGTTGCGGCTGAGATCCCAGCTCTTGCCGGTGCCCAGGTGATCCAGCAGACTCTGGCACTTGCCGTGCATGATGACGCCCACGTCCTGCACGCCGGCGTTGACCATGTTGGAGAGCATGAAGTCCACCACGCGATAGTGGCCGCCGAAGGGCAGGGAGCCGTGGATGCGGTGCTCGATGAGCTCGCGCAGACCGGACTCCTTTCCATAGGAGAAGATAATACCGTGCATTCCGTTCATGCTTCCACCTCCCCGTGATGACGATCCAGCAGAGCCTTGGCGGGTACCACCTCGCCGGGAGCCACGACGGTGCCGGGCCCCAGGACGGCGACGCCCCAGGCGTCGGGATCCGCCGCCGATTCCGGCGGCGTGCCCACGCGGGCCCCGGCGCCGATGCGGCAATTCTCGCCCACGATGGCATATTGCACCGTGGCGCCGTCTTCCACCACCGCGCCGGGCATCAGGACGGAGTAGGCCACGCTGGCCCCCTCGCCCACGGCGGCGTTATAGCTGAGGACGCTGTTTTTCACCTCGCCCCGGATGGAGCAGCCCTTGGACACGGCGCTGTTGCCCACGTCGGCGTGGGGCCAGAGCATAGCCGGAGGGCAGGAGGGGGTGCGGCAATAGATGGGCCAGCGCTTATCCAGCAGGTTCAGCCCGGAGCCCGGGGCCAGCATATCCATGTTGGCGTCCCACAGGGAATCCAGGGTGCCCACGTCCTTCCAGTAGCCCTCGAAGCGGTAGGCGGACATGACCTCCCCGGCGCGGAGCATGGCGGGGATGATGTTCTTGCCGAAGTCGTTGTCGGAGGTGGGATCCGCCTCGTCGGCCAGGAGGTACTGGCGCAGCTTCTGCCAGGTGAAGATGTAGATGCCCATGGAGGCCAGGTTGCTCTTGGGCTCTTTGGGCTTTTCGGCAAACTCGGTGATGCGGTCGTCGCCGTCCACGGACATGATGCCGAAGCGGCTGGCCTCTGCCCAGGGCACCTCCATGACGGAGATGGTGCAGGCGGCCCCGGCCTGCTTGTGGTGGCGGAGCATCAGGGAGTAGTCCATCTTGTAGATGTGGTCGCCGGACAGCACCGCTACATAGTCCGGGTCGTAGAGATCCACGAAGCCGATGTTCTGGTAGATGGCGTTGGCGGTGCCCTTGTACCAAGAGGCGCCGGAGGCGCTCTGGTAGGGGGGCAGGATGTGCACGCCGCCGTTGAGGCGGTCCAGCTCCCAGGGCTGGCCGCTGCCGATGTAGCTGTTGAGCTCCAGCGGGCGGTATTGGGTCAGCACGCCCACCGTGTCGATGCCGGAATTGGTGCAATTGGACAGGGGAAAATCAATGATGCGGAACTTTCCGCCAAAGGGTACCGCGGGTTTTGCCATGTCGCCGGTGAGGACATACAGGCGGCTGCCCTGTCCGCCGGCCAGCAGCATGGCCACGCATTCTTTCTTCATGTCCGTTCATTCCCTCCAGTCTGTCGGTGTTTGGTTTATGCCTGAGTCTTTTTGCGCCGAACCCGTCCCTGCAGGAACACCGCGCCCAGGGGCGGGATGCGCAGGGCAATGGACTTGTCCTGCCCGTGGGAGGGGACGTCCTCCACGGGGATGGGCCCGATATTGCACACACCGGAGCCGCCCCACTGGGGCGCGTCGGTGTTGAACACTTCCTCATAGTACAGCTTGCCCGGAACGCCGAAGCGGTAGCCCTCCCAGGCCTCCGGGGAGAAGTTCACGGCGCAGATCAGCTCGTGACCCTTCCGATCCCGGCGCAGGAAGATGATGACGTTGCTGTGGCTGTCGTCGGCCACCAGCCACTGGAAGCCGTCCCAGTCCCGGTCGTTTTCCCAAAGGGGACGGTTCTTCTTGTAAAAACGGTTCAGGGCACGGATGCAGTCGTGGGTCTGGCGGCAATCGTCGCGGCCCAGCAGGTACCAGTCCAGTTGACCGGCAAAGGCCCACTCGTGCCACTGGCCCAGCTCCGCACCCATGAAGCTGAGCTTGCTGCCGGGATGAGCCAGCATATAGGCCCAGAAGCCCCGGACGCCGGCCAGCTGCCGCCAGTCGTCGCCAGGCATCTTGCCCCGGAGGGAGCCCTTCATGTGCACCACCTCGTCGTGGGAGACGGGCAGGACGAAGCGCTCGGAGAAGGCGTATATCATGGAGAAGGTGATGTCCTTGTGGTGGAACTGCCGATACCAAGGATCCATCTTTAGGTAGTGGCAGAGGTCGTTCATCCAGCCCATGTTCCACTTAAGGTCAAAGCCCAGGCCGCCGTCGGAGACGGGGTGGGTGACCTTGGGCCAGGCGGTGGACTCCTCCGCCGCCGTGATGGCCGGGGGATCCATGGAAGCGGCCAGCTGGGTCAGCTCCTGCAGGAAGGAGATGGCCTCCAGATTCTCGTGGCCGCCATAGACATTGGGCCGCCACTCGGAGCGGCTGTAATCCAGATAGAGCATGGAAGCCACCGCGTCCACCCGCAGGCCGTCCACATGGTACTGCCGCAGCCACCAGTCCGCCGAGGACAGCAGGAAGCGGCGCACGTCCTCCTTGCCAAAGTCGAAGACACGGGTGCCCCAGCCGGCGTGCTCCTTCTTCAGGAGGTCGCCATACTCATACAGACAGGTGCCGTCGAAGTCGATGAGGCCGTGGGCATCCTTGCAGAAGTGGGCGGGCACCCAGTCCAGAATCACCGCCAGGCCGGCCCGGTGGAGACGATCCACCAGATACATGAAGTCGTGGGGGCTGCCGAAGCGGCTGGTGGGGGCGAAGTAGCCCACGCACTGATAGCCCCAGGAGTCGTCCAGGGGGTACTCCGTCACCGGGAGCAGCTCTACGGCGTTATAGCCCATATCCCGGACATAGGGAGCCAGCTGGTCAGCGATCTGGCGGTAGTTCAGGAAGTTCCCCTCCTCATCCCGCCGCCAGGAGCCCAGGTGTACCTCATAGATGTTCAGGGGGCCCGCCGTCAGCGGGGTCTCCCGGCGGCGCTCACGCCACAGCTCGTCGTGCCAGCGGAAGCCGGACACGTCGAACAGTCGGCTGGCCGTGTCGGGCCGCAGTTGGGCCCAGGTGCCGTAGGGGTCGGCCTTCCAGCGGGTCTGGCCATCGGCCCCCTCCACCACATATTTGTAGCAGTCGCCGCCCTGAGCGGGAGCTGTGCAGGCCCAGCTGCCGTCCTCCTGCCGCTGCATGGGCTGGGGCTGCCAGGCGTTGAAATCACCGGCCAGAGCCACGGAGCAGGCGCTGGGGGCATAGAGCCGGAAGTGCCAGCCGCCCTCTGCCGGGCGCGCGCCATAGATCTGATAAAGCTGCGTATTGGTTTTGTTCATAGGATGCCTCTTCCTGCTGTCACATATGTATTCTTCAAAGCAAGCCACACTATCTCATCCTTTATTTTACCGCAAAGTGTTCTCTGCGTCAAGAAAACAGCGGCGGCGGAGAGCGCCATTTATAAGAAACTTAGGAATGGTACCAGCGGAGCGGGTGGAAACGGAAGGGGGTGTGTGCCTGGGAAAAATTTTTATGACAGACGCAGGCCCTTCCGGCAAACGCCGGAGGGGCCTGACAGCATCATTATTCAGATTGTTCCGTAGCTGCTCAATCGGCCAGGATCCGCACCGCGCCCACATAGCAGCGGCTGAAGTAGCTGTCGAACCAGCTGATCTTCACGCCGCCGTTGGAGGTAGCGTGGATAAAGCGGCCGCCGCCCAGGTAGATGCCCACATGGGAGATCTGCCCGCCGCCATAGGAGAAGAACACCAGATCGCCGGCCTGGCGCTCCTGGGTGGTGACGCGGGGGAAGGCGTACAGCTGCTCGCTGGCCCCGTGGGACAGGCGATAGCCGAAATGGGCATAGACATACATGGTGAAGCCGGAGCAGTCGAAGCCGCTGGGGGATGCGCCGCCCCACACATAGCGGGTGCCCAGGAAGGACTGTGCATAGTCCACCAGCTCCTCCCGGGCGCTCTTCACGGCGGAGGTGCCGGCATAGTCACCGTAGTGCACGGGCTGGGTCTGGGCCACGGACAGGTAGCCCTCGCTGCCACCGAAGGAGACGCGATACCAGGCACCGTCCTCGCTGAGATCCAGCAGCCGGGCCACCTTCCCCTGGCGCAGGGTGCGCAGGGAGGCGGAAGCCTCGTCGGGCTGGGCGCGCAGCTCGGCCTGCTCGTTGGTCAGCACGCCGTCGTATTCCCGCAGCAGCGCCTGGCGGGCGGCCTGGCGGCCGGTGCGGGCCGCGCCCTGGCGGGCTGCCTCCTGAGCTGCCTCCTGAGCGGCCAGCTCCTGCTCACGCTGCAGCTGCACCGCCTGCACGGACAGCTGGTACAGATCCAGCTCACGGCTCTGCTCCAGGATGCCCAGGTCGATGGCAAGCTCCATGAGGTTTCCGCTGCTGCTGGTCTGGCCGCTGAGGCCCTCCTGCTCCAGCGCTTCCACGGCGGCGGCATAAGCGGCGGCGGCCCTGGCCGCGTCCTGTATCTGATGGGTCTGATCCGCGCTGACCACCCAGATGCTGGAGAGCATCATGGCCAGGGCCAGCAGCAGACAGGCAAAACGTCTGGATACCATAGGGGATTTCTTCCTTTCTCGGGTTTAACACGGGTACTATCATACCACAAGTCAATTCAAAAGAAAAGTAAAAAGTTACAAAAGAGTTACAAAGTTTACAAAACGGTAACAAAATCACCGCTGTGTCGCACATTAACACAGCGGTGATTTGATATTTGGTTTAATTCTGCCCCTTCCGGGGCGAAAATCAGGCCAGGAAGCCCTTGAGGATGGTCTCCTCGGCCTCCTCCGGGGTCAGGCCCAGGGTCTCCAGCTTCAGCAGCTGGTCGCCGGCGATCTTGCCGATGGCGGCCTCGTGGATCAGCTGCGCGTCGGGACAGTTGGCGGTGATGGCGGGGACGGACTCAATGTGGGCCTGTCCCATGATGATGGAGTCGCACTGGACATGGCCGAAGCAGGCGCTGTTGCCCACCATCACCGGGTGGAACACCTGGCGGGAGGCGTCCTGTGCCACGGAGCGGGAGATCACCCGACCCCGGGCCTCGGGCCCGTTGAGCTCGATGCGCATATCGCTCTGGGCCAGCTGCTCCCCGTGGGTCAGCAGGCGCTCGGTGACCACCACCTCGCTGCCGGCCTCGCAGAAGAACTGCGTGTCGCGGACGGTGGAGTCGATGCCCCGGATCTGCACGGTGTCCATCTGCATGACGGCGTTCTCCCCCAGGTAGACCACGGTCTTGGGGTTCATGACGTTGCGGCCGGTCTGGCCGGGGGCGTCTTCGCCGTAGTGCTTTTCCGCGTAGTGCACGCGGCTGTTGCGGCCGATGTGGAAGGTGTGCACGCCGTCGTGGCGGCTCTCGTCGCAGCCGGAGTTGTGGATGCCACAGCCGGCCACGATGGTGACATCGCAGTCCTCGCCCACATAGAAGTCGTTATACACCTCATCGCTCATGCCGGAGCGGCTGATGATGACGGGGATGTGACAGGTCTCGCCCCGGGTACCGTCCTTGATGCGGATGTCGATACCGGGCTTGCCGTCGGAACGGGGGTCGATAGCGATGCACTCGGTGGATTGGCGGGCCTCGCAGCCCATGTCCTTGCGCAGGTTGAAGGCTCCAACGGGCTTGCCCGTCAGGTCAGCGATCTGCTCCAGCAGCTTGGCGTCGATCTCGGTGATCATAAGCGAACCTCCTTTCGGTCCAGAACCGGGCAGCCGCCCAGTGTGTCGGCCAAAATCAGCGGCAGGATCTCCGCCGCCTCGCCCCGGTGGGCGATCTGGCCACCGGCGATCACGGCGATCTCGTCGGCCAGCTGGATGATCCGCTCCTGATGGGAGATGATGATCATGGTGGCCTGCTGCTCCCGGTGGATCTGCTCAAAGGTCTCCGTCAGCCGGGCGAAGGACCACAGGTCGATGCCCGCCTCCGGCTCGTCGAAGATCATCAGCTGACCCCGGCGGGCCAGGATGGTGGCGATCTCGATGCGCTTGACCTCGCCGCCGGAGAGGGACACGTCCACTTCCCGCTCCAGATAGTCGTTGGCGCACAGGCCCACGCGGGTCAGGTAGCTGCAGCACTGATCCTTGCTGAGGCGGTCGCCGCCGGCGGCCAGGCGCAGCAGATCGTGCACCGTGATGCCCTTGAAGCGGGGCGGCTGCTGAAAGCCATAGCTGATGCCCAGCTTGGCCCGCTCGGTGATGGACAGGCCCGTGATGTCCTGCCCGTTATACAAAATGCGTCCCCCGGTGGGCTGGGCCAGACCCATGATGATCTTGGCCAGGGTGGTTTTGCCGCCGCCGTTGGGGCCGGTGAAGACCACCAGCCGCCGGTCGGGGATGGTGATGCTGATGTCCTTGAGAATGTCCAGCTCCCCCTCCGGGGTGGACACGCGATAACTGATGTTTTGCAGCTCCAGCATGGAACACTTCCTCCTTTGGGCCTTTTCTGGGGAAAGGCACCCTCTCAAACATGATATTTTACCAGATATATCAAAAAAATGCAATCCATACAGCGCCTTTTTTCGTGCATTTCCGCCGCCGAGGCCCATTCAGGCGAAAAAAGCGCCCCCTGCGGCGAAAAACGCCGTCTTTTGCGGCGGAAGGAGCCTATAATCAGGGGAAAGGAGGGCGAACGAGATGAAATTGCAGCGAAAGAGTACGGCGTCCGGACGGGTACAGTATATCGCCCTGGGGCGGCTGCGGCCCAATCCCCAGCAGCCCCGGCAGCACTTTGACCAGGAGGCCCTGCTGCAGCTGGCGGAGAGCATCCGCTCCTGCGGCATCCTGCAGCCGCTGACGGTGCGGCGGACGGAGGTGGGCTATGAGCTGGTGGCCGGTGAGCGGCGGCTGCGGGCGGCACGGATCGCGGGTTTGCAGGAGGTGCCCTGCCTGGTCATCCAGGCGGAGGAGGCGGACAGCGCTCTGCTGGCGCTGATGGAGAACCTGCAGCGGCAGGAATTGGACTGCTGGGAGGAGGCCGCCGCCCTCTCCCGGCTGATCGGCCGATACGGTCTCCGGCAGGAGGAGGTAGCCCGGCGTCTGGGCTGCTCCCAGAGCGCTGTGGCCAACAAGCTGCGGCTGCTGCGGCTTCCGGAGGATGTGCGCGGGAAGCTGCGGGAGGGCGGCCTGACAGAGCGCCACGCCCGGGCGCTGCTGCGGCTGAATGACCCCGAGACCCAGCGGCGGGCGCTGGGCCACATCCTCCGCCGGGGGCTGAACGTGGCCCAGACGGAGGCCTACATAGCGCAGCTGCTGCAGGAGGCGCAGACCACACCGCCCCGGGGCCGCAGCACTTATATTATCAAGGATGTGCGCCTGTTTCTCAACAGCGTGGACCGGGGCGTGCACCTGATGCAGCAGGCCGGCGTGGCGGCGGGCTGGGAGCGGCAGGACACGGAACAGGAGATCCGGCTGACCATCCGGATCCCCCGGAGCCGGAAACCATGACGCGGGGAAAATGGCTTGTCAGCGGGGAAAATGCGTGTTATGATAAGGAAAAAGACAAGAAGGAAGCTGCCATATGAAGCCCAAAACTTCCTGGCCCGCAGTGTTCCGGGCCGCCTTTCCCCACACGGTGCCCATCATGACCGGCTATCTCGTGCTGAGCCTGGCCTATGGCGTGCTGATGCGCGCCAAGGGTTACGGGGCCATCTGGTCGCTGCTGGCCAGCATGATCGCCTACTGCGGCAGTATGCAGTATGCCGCCATCGCCCTGCTGACAGCGGCCTTTGATCCCATCGGCGTGTTCGTGCTGAGTCTGCTGGTCAATGCGCGCCATATGTTCTACAGCCTGTCGATGCTGAACCGCTTCAGCGACACCGGCCCTTACCGCCCCTTTTTGATCTACACCCTGTCCGACGAGAGTTTCTCCCTGGCGGCCACGGTGGAGCCGCCGGAGGGGATGGACGCGGGGCGCTTCTACTTTGCCATGTTCCTGCTGAATTATTGCTACTGGTGCGGAGGGAGCCTGGTGGGCGGGCTGCTGGGCAGTCTGCTGACCTTCGACACCACCGGCATGGACTTCGCCCTGACGGCCATGTTCGTGGTGCTGTTCATGGAACAGCTGGCCCGGCGGGAGAGCCGGGCATCCGGCGTGCTGGGCTTTCTGTGCGCCGGGGTGGCCCTGGCCCTGTTTGGGGCGGAGAACATGGTACTGCCCGCCATGGGGCTGATCCTGGTGGTGCTGATCGGAGGGAGGAAGAAGCTATGCGCCTGACAGACGGACAGGCCCTGTGCACCATTTTGCTGGTGGCGGCGGCCACGATCCTCACGCGGTTTTTGCCCTTTATCCTGTTCCCCCGGGGGAAGAAGCACCCCAAGATCATCGACCAGCTGAGCCCCCTGCTGCCGCCGGCCATGATGGGTCTGCTGGTGGTATACTGCCTGCGCAATGTGGAGCTGTCTGCCCCGCCCCACGGTCTGCCGGAGGCCATCGCCATCGCCGTCACCGCCGGGCTGCACCTGTGGAAACGGAACACGCTGCTGTCCATCGGCGCGGGCACCGTGGTGTATATGCTGCTGGTGCAGCTGGTGTTTGTTGGGTGACGGAGCTTTCGATTTTGACGACAAAGGGACGCGCCGGAGCGCGTCCCTTTTTGCGTTGAAAAAAGTTTACTTGTCCTCCCGGAACACGTCTGCGTTCTTGGCAAAATACTCCACGCCGGAGTACACCGTGGTCAGCAGGATGACGCCCTGGCACACCAGGTTCAGCCAGCCGGGGATGCCGAAGAGGATCAGGCAGATGCACACCATGGTGCTGGCGGTTTTGACCTTGCCGGACCAGCCCGCGGCAATGACGCGGCCCTTCTCCACCGCCACCATGCGCATACCGGACACGGCGAACTCACGCAGCAGCACCACGGCCAGCACCCAGGCCGCCATGTCGCCGCTGGCCACGAAGCAGCACAGGGCCGCCATCACCAGGCACTTATCGGCCAGGGGATCCATAAACTTGCCGAAATCGGACACCTGGTTGTAGTGCCGGGCGATGTAGCCATCCAGCAAGTCGGTGAGGCAGGCCACCACATAGATGCCCAGGGCCCAGTAGTGGCTGCCGGGGAAGTCCAGATACATAACGACCAGGAAGGCCGGGATCATCAGCACCCGCAGGATGGTCAGTTTGTTGGCAGTTGTCATTGCATTATTCCTCCATTTTTTCACCGGTGAGATCACCGTCCATCACGCCGGTGATGCGCACCGGCACAAAGCTGCCGATCTCCAGCGGCGTTTGCGACGTGAAATAGATGCCGCCGTCGATCTCCGGGCTCTCGGCGTAGCTGCGGCCCACATAGCACATGGCCTGGCCGTCCCAGCTGTCGCAGAGGACCTCCACCACGTCGCCCATGCGGGACTCGTTGAAATCGTCCATGACCCGGGATTGCAGCTCCTCCACCAGCTCCGCCCGGCGCTGGGCCTCGGCGGCGTCCACCCGGTTGAGCATCTTCTCCGCCGGGGTGCCCTCCTCCGGCGAGTAGGGGAACACCCCCGCCCGCTCGATGCGAACCTCCCGCAGGAAGTCGCACAGCTCCTCGAAGGCGGCCTCGTCCTCGTAGGGCAGGCCCGTGATGAGGCTGGTGCGCAGCACCAGGCCGGGCAGGCGGCTGCGCAGCTTGTCGAACAGGGCCAGCAGCTCCGCCTTGCGGTCCCGGCGGTTCATGGCCTTGAGGATCTGATCGTTGCAGTGCTGGATGGGCAGATCCAGATAGCGCAGGATCTTGGGTTCCCGGGCCATGACGTCGATGAGCTCGTCGTCGATCTGATCGGGATAGAGGTAGTGCAGGCGGATCCAGTGGAAGTCCAGCTTGCACAGCTCCGTCAGCAGCGTGGCCAGCATCTTCCGGCCATAGAGGTCGGTACCGTAGCGGGTGATGTCCTGGGCGATGACCAGCAGCTCCTTCACCCCCCGCTCCGCCAGGTCCCGGGCCTCCCGGAGGATGTCCTCCATCCGGCGGCTGCGGTATTTGCCCCGCAGGGAGGGGATCACGCAGAAGGCGCAGTGGTTGTTGCAGCCCTCGGCAATGCGGAGATAGGCATAGTGTGGCGGGGTGGTCAGAACCCGGTCGTATTCCTCCACCGGGTCGTTGATGCCGCCGAAGCGGCGGACGGTCTTGTCCCGCAGCAGCTCCTCCAGGGCGGGGACGATCTCGCCGTAGCTGCCGGTGCCCATGATGCCGTCCACCTCGGGCAGCTCATCCAGGATCTCCTGCTGGTAGCGCTGGGTCAGGCAGCCGGTGACCAGGATCTTCCGCAGCAGTCCCTCCTCCTTCAGTTGGGCCATGGACAGGATGACGCTGATGGCCTCGCTTTTGGCGCTGTCGATGAAGCCGCAGGTATTGATGACCACGGCGTCCACGTGCTCCGGCTGCTCCCGCAGCTCGATGCCCGCCTGGCGGCACAGGGCCATCATCTGCTCCGTGTTCACCTGGTTCTTGGCGCAGCCCAGGGATATAAATGAAACTTTCATGCTTGTGCTTCCTTTTGTGTTATGATTCTTCGTCGGCGTCCCGGCCAAAGCGGCTCAGCACGGGCCGTACCTCCTGCCAGGAGAAGCCCCGGCGCAGCAGGGCGTCGCTGAGGCGGCGCAGGGTGGGGGCGTCCGGCTCCTTGTTCCGCAGCTTCCCGCGCAGAAAGCGCTCAATGGCCTCCTCCGGCTCCGGCAGCTGGGAAAGGGCCTCCTCCCACAGCTCCCGGGGCACGCCCCGGCGCTGCAGCTCCTGGCGCACGCGCCCGGCCCCATAGCCCATGGCGGCATAGTGGCGGGCGATGGCCCCGGCGTAGGCGGCGTCGTCCACCGCCCCCAGGTCGGCCAGCCACTGGGCCGTCTCGGCGGCCTCCTCCGGCTCCGCGCCCTTTTTCACCAGGCGCTGCGTCAACTCACGCTGGGAGAGCATCCGGCTGCCGGCCATGGCCGCCGCCCGCTGGCGGGTCTGGGAGCGCTCCGCCGCACGGCGCAGCCGCTCCAGCGTATCGTCATCCAGCTCCAGCCCCGGCCGCAGGTCAAATTCCAGCAGCTCAGCGGCGGTGATCTTCAGCAGCTCCCCGCCCTGCAGGAACAACAAGATCCGCTCCTTCTTGTGCCGGGAGGGCTCCAGACGCTCAATCCGCGTCATCATCGAAGTCGTCGGCGGACACGTCCACCGCGCGGCCGGCGGCCTTGGCGGCGATCTTGGACTGGCTGCTCATCAGCTTGTGGAAATCCTTGCGGATGGCGGCCTCCAGCCGGTCGGCCTCCTCGGGATGGTCGCGGAAATACTGCTTGGCGGCATCCCGGCCCTGGCCCAGGCGGATCTCGCCCATATTGAACCAGGAGCCACTCTTCTGCACCAGATCCAGCTTCACGCCCAGATCCAGCATCTCGCCCAGGCGGCTGATGCCCTCGCCATACATGATGTCGAACTCTGCCTCACGGAAGGGAGGCGCTACCTTGTTCTTCACCACCTTGGCCCGGGTGCGGTTGCCGATGATCTCGCCGCCGGACTTCAGCGCCTCGATGCGGCGCACGTCGATGCGGACGGAGGCATAGAACTTCAGCGCCCGGCCGCCGGTGGTGACCTCGGGATTGCCGTACATGACGCCCACCTTCTCGCGCAGCTGGTTGATGAAGATGACGATGCTGTTGGTCTTGGCGATGACACCGGTGAGCTTGCGCAGGGCCTGGCTCATGAGCCGAGCGTGCAGACCCACGAAGCTGTCGCCCATCTCGCCCTCGATCTCCGCCCGGGGCACCAGGGCCGCCACGGAGTCCACCACCACCACGTCGATGGCGCCGGAGCGCACCAGGGCCTCGGTGATCTCCAGGGCCTGCTCGCCGGTATCCGGCTGAGAGATGAGCATATCCTCGATGCGTACGCCCAGGGCCCGGGCATAGGTGGGATCCAGGGCGTGCTCGGCATCCACAAAGGCCACCTCGCCGCCCAGCTTCTGGGCCTGGGCCAGAATATGCAGGGCCAGGGTGGTCTTGCCGGAGGACTCCGGCCCGTAGATCTCGATGATGCGGCCCCGGGGCACGCCGCCGATGCCCAGCGCCAGATCCAGCGCCAGGGAGCCGGTGGGGATGGCCTCCACGTTGGTCTCCGTGTCCGCGCCGTAGCGCATGATGGAGCCCTTGCCGTACATCTTCTCGATCTGCTGCATGGCGGTGTCCAGGGCCTTTTTCTTGTCGGAGACCACCGGGATCGCCGCGGATGTATCCTTTTTCGCTGCCATGATTGTTCTCCTCCGTGATATATCAAAATTCAAAATTAAATTTCTCGATACAGAGCGCCCAGCACCACCCGGGGGATGCCCGCCGGATCCGGCAGCACCTCCAGATCACCGAAGCCCACGCTGCGCATGAGGCGCAGCACCTCATCGGCCTGGCCGATGCCCACCTCGAAGCAGAGGAGGCCGCCGGGCTGCAGGGCCTCACGCCACTTTTCGCTGATGGCCCGGTAGAAATCCAGGCCATCGGCTCCGCCGTCCAGCGCCCGGTGGGGCTCATAGTCCCGGACGGAGACGTCTAGGCCGGGGATATCGGCGCTGGGGATATAGGGGGGATTGCTGACGATGCAGTCGAATTCGCCCAAGCGCTGGGGCGGTTCCTGCAGCGCGTCCAGCTGCAGGGCCAGCACGCGGCCGGACAGGCCGCAGCGGCGGATGTTCTGGCGGCATATGTGCAGGGCATCCTCGTCCAGCTCGCCCAGCACCACACGGGCCTCCGGTACCTGGCTGGCCACAGCCAGGCCCACGCAGCCGGAGCCGGCGCACAGATCCAGCACCCGGGGCTCCAGACGGCCACGCAGCCGCTCAATGGCGGCCTCGGCCAGGGTCTCCGTGTCTGGCCGGGGGATCAGTACCCGGCGGTCGATGTCCAGGGGCAGGCCGTAGAACTCCCACTCGCCGATGAGATAGGCCACCGGCTCACCGGCCAGACGGCGGCGGCACAGGGCCCAGACGGCCTCCTCCACCTCCTGGGGTGCATAGAGGCTGCCGCAGCGCAGCAGCGCGTCCCGGGGCTTTTGCGCGGCGAAGCACACCAGCTCCCGGGCCTCCAGCGTGGCGGCCTCGATCCCCGCCTGCTTCAGCCGGCGGCGGACATCCATATACAGATTGTTATAGGTAATGGCCATGCCCATCTCTCCCGATGCCTTACCAGGCGTCTTTGCCCTGCTCCTGGGGCAGCACCAGCTTCAGCGCCTCGATGGCCACCTCCAGCATGGAGTCGTCGGGTTCGTTGGTGGTGAAATTCTGCATCCACATACCTGGCGCGGACAGGATCCGGGTGACGACGTTGTCGTGGCGGCCCACGAAACGGTTAAACTCATATGTAAGGCCCACAACGGGGATCAGCAGCAAAAGATGCATCCCGATGCGTACCCAGAGATTTTGCCAGTCCACATAGCTGAACACCAGGCTGGTGCACAGGATGGACACTACGATGACCACGAACAGGAAGCTGGTGCCGCAGCGGGGATGATGCTTGGGCTGGATGCGGGCGTTTTCCACCGTGAGCGGAAGGCCTGCCTCATAGCAGAAGATGGTCTTATGCTCCGCCCCGTGATAGGCGAAGACCCGGCGCACATCCTTCTGCCGGGAGCAGAGGATCAGGTAGCCCAGGAAGATGACGATCTTCACCGCGCCCTCGATGAGATTGTGCAGGGCAGCGTTCTGGGCGTGAAAGAGCCCGGCGATGAAGGTGGGCAGCAGCATGAACAGCAGCAGCGTCAGCCCCAGGGACAGCAGCACCGCCACCCACACCAGCACCGTTTGCAGCTTCTCCGCCGGAACGTGCTTCTCCAGCCAGAGATCCAGCTTCGACGGCTGGGTTACTTCCTCCTCCGGGAAGTAATCTGCGGAGAACATCAGGGCCTTGACACCCTTGACCAAGCTGTCCACAAAGGTGACGGCGCCGCGGATAATGGGCCAGCCCAGGACGGGATAGCGGTCTTTGATGAGACGCAGCTCCTCCACCCGGGTCACCAGACCCTCCGGGGAGCGGACGACGATGGCCTGCTTTTCCGGCCCGCGCATGAGGATGCCCTCGATGAGGGCCTGGCCGCCGATTGAGGTGCGGAAGGTACCTTGCTTCTTTTCCATGTGGGGGATCCTTTCTTATCTGAGAGTATATCACAGCTGCATCAAAAATGCAACAATTGTTCTATTTTTTCTGCCTGCTACAGGGTGCCCCCGATGGGCAGGCGGATGGTCACCACGGCTCCGCCGCCCTGGGCGTTGCCGATCTCGAACAGTCCGCCGTGGCGCTGGATGATCTCGTCGCACACGGCCAGGCCGATGCCGCTGCCGCGGGCCTTGGAGGAGCCCTTATAGAACTTCTGCTTCACAAATGGCAGCTCTGCCGGGGGGATGCCGGGGCCGTAGTCCCGGATGCGCAGCACGTAGCAGTTGTCCTCGCGGCCCATGTCCACGTCCACGCGCTTGCCGGCGCCGCCGTGCTTGGCGGCATTGTCCAGCACGTTGCTGAGCACCTGCTTGAGCCGCTGGGGATCCCCGGCGATGGGGTCGGTGTACAGCTCCTCATCGCTGTGGTAGTGTAGTTCGATGCCGTCCTGGCGGAACAGCTCGCGATAGGTGTAGATGGCGTCCTCCAGCTCCGCCTGCAGATCCATCTCTTCCACCTGCAGGGTGAAGCGGCCATCCTGCATCTTGGAGAACTCCAGCAGCTCCTCCACCATACCGGTGAGGCGGTGGGCCTCCTTGGTGATGATGCGCAGGCCCCGGCGCAGCTGGCGGGGGTCGCCCCTGTCGTCGGAGAGCAGCGTTTCGCTCCAGCCGCTGATGGCGGTGAGGGGGGTGCGCAGCTCGTGGGAGACGGAGGAAATGAACTCCGTCTGGATCTTCTCCGCCTGGCTGAGCTTCAGGGACATATGGTTGATGTTGTCCACCAGCTGGCCCAGCTCGTCCGGGTATTCGTTGGATAGCTGGACGCCGTAGCTGCCGGAGGCGATGCGCTTGGCGGCCTCCGACACGGCGGCCACCGGCGTGACCACGTTGTTGATAAAGATGAGGTTGCTGACGAAGATCAGCAGGATCACGGCCAGGATGCCCAGAAAGATCATGGCCGTGCTGAGCCAGAGCTGGTGATCCAGCAGGCGGGTGGAGGTGACATAGCGGATCAGGCCCACCACAACGCCGTTATACTTCAGGGGGCTGGACACGGCCAGGATCTTCTCCCCGGTGAGGGGGTCGCGGCCGGTAAAGCTCTCGGTCTGGCCGGTCTCCATGGCCCGGCGCACCTCGCTGGTCACCGGGGTGGAGCCCGCCACCACGCCGCGGGTGGACAGCTCCACCTGGCGCTTGCTGTTGATGAACTGCAGCTCCACGCTCTTGGAGAGGCTGTCGCCGGCGGTGAAGTCCACGGTGTACTGGGCGGCCCGGCGGTAATACTCGCTGTAGCTGCCCATGTTGTAGGCGCTGAAGTAGTCCGCGCCGGAGGCGGCCTTGGCCTCCAGCGTGGAGCGGGCCTGGGCATAGAGGTTGGTGCGCAGGGTGATGGCGGTGAGCAGACCGGCCAGCACCAGCACCAGCACGATGGGGCCCACGCTGTTGGTGATCCAGCGGCGGCGCAGACCGCGCAGCTGCACCCGGCCCCGGCCGGGGATGAACAGCAGCAGCGGCTTGTCAGAGCGTTCCTTCATATCCTCAGCTGCCCCACTTGTAGCCAAAGCCCCAGACGGTGTTGATATAAGCGGGGTTCTGGGGATCGTCCTCGATCTTCATGCGCAGGCGGCGGACGTTGACGTCCACGATCTTCAGCTCGCCGAAGTAGTCACGGCCCCACACGGTGTCCAGCAGCTCCTCCCGGGACATGGGCTTGCCGGGGTTTTCCATAAAGACGCGCATGATGTTGAACTCCACCTGGGTCAGCTTCATGCGGTGGCCATTTTTCTCCAGGGTGCGGTTGCGGGTGTTCAGCCGGAAGGGGGGCCACTCCAGCTCGCCGGAGGCCTCCTCCCGGGTGCCGCCGCCGGTGCCGCTGCGGCGCATGAGGGCGTCTACCCGTGCGTTGAGCTCCGCCGGGGAGAAGGGCTTGGTCACATAGTCGTCGGCACCGGTCATCAGGCCCGTCACCTTGTCCATCTCCTGGGAGCGGGCGGTGAGCATGATGATGCCGATGCGGGAATTGGCAGCGCGGATCCGGCGGCATACCTCGAAGCCGTCGATGCCGGGCAGCATGATGTCCAGCAGGGCCACCCGGATGTCCGGGTGCTTCTGGAGCTTCTCCAGGGCCTCCTCGCCGGTGGCCGCCTCCACCACCTCATAGCCGCCCCGGCGCAGATTGATGACGATAAAGCTGCGGATACTGGATTCATCCTCCAGAACCAATACCTTTTTCATGGCTACGGCCTTCCTTTCTTATATGTGGTGTTATCCGGCGGCCCAGTCGGCCACGATGAGGTTGAAGCCCTGGCGCAGGGTCTCCTCGCCCAGGCCGCGGTCGGCGGCGCCCTCCAGCAGCTCACCGGCGTAGGTGACGCCGTTTTGCCGCCTCAGGGCTATGCGGCTGCCCATGGCCGCGCGTTTTTCCCGGTTGTCACCGGTGAGGGTATACAGCGCCGCCACCGGCTCACCGTCGCACAGCAGAGTCACCTGGCGCTCAAAGCTGCCGTTTTCTGCCGTGGTGACGGAGATGCCGCTGTGCATCTTTGTGGGCAGGTGGAAGTACCAGCCCTCGGTCATGTCGTGGTAGGTGACGTCCGTCATGCTGGCCTCGCCATCCTGGTCATAGGTCAGCCAGAGCACCAGGCCGCTGACGGTCTTGGCGGGCTCGTCCCCCCGCAGCTGGCCCCACTCGGGAACCGGTACCTCGATGCTGCCGTCGCCGTTGATGTCCTGTGGCCGCAGCTGCAGGAAGGGGTAGATGGCAGAGGTGAGGCCGGTGGTGGGATCCTGGGCGATGTTGGTCAGGCCGCCGCTGTCGCGCCAGATGAGGATGTCCGTCATGGCCATGCCCTGGCTGTTCACGCCGGTGGCGAACACCGCCGGGGTGCCGTCGGAGAGATGGCCGGTGACGATGCTGCCCTGGCTCAGCTCGGCCATGGTGCAGGAGAGGACGCTGCTGTAGCTGGCGGAGATCACGTCGTCCTTGCGGACGTAGAGACCCGCCACGGGCTGTCCGTCGCTGTCGGAGCGGAAGAGCAGCAGGCTGGGCACGCCGTCGCCGTTGAGGTCGATGAGGGTGAAGCGGGTGTAGTTGCTCTGCAGCAGTACATGGGGCTCCGCCTCCGGGACGTATACGGCCACGGTCTGCACGTCGGCGCTGATGCGCCAGCCCACGATGATCTCCATGCGGCCATTGCCGGTGAGATCCTCGTATTGTACGCTGTCGATAGCGGTGCCGCTGCTCTCGATGACGCACAGCTGCTGATAGCTGTCCTCCACCGGGCGGAAGATGAAGATTTTCAGGGGCTTTTCGTCGCCTGGCAGGCGCATGAACACCAGCGCCTCCTCGTTGCCGTCGCCGTTCAGATCCACCAGCTGCACGGATTGGATGTTCCGTCCAGTGGTGGGTGGCAGGTACTCATAGCCCTGGCTCTGCAGCTGCTCCAGTTCCTGGGACAGTCCAGCGTATTCCACGGCCACACGGGGCAGGGTGAACAGTTCCTCCACCGACGAGCGGAACACGCAGCCGCTCAGCGCGCACATGGCCAGCAGCGCGGCGGCCAGTACCGCGGCGCGGCGCAGCGTCCGTTTCATGACATACCCCTCCCTTGCGATTTTTTCACCTACATATCATACCATACTTCCCGCCGTTTTGGTAGTCCCATTTGTCCTGGTCACAGAAAATTTACAGCAAAAATAGCGGCAGCGCGGGGAAGGGGACTCCTTCTCCCGCGCTGCGCGGCTTGTTTATTAAATAATGTATCAGTCCTCGTTGGTCTCGGAGGAGGGCTCGGCCAGGATCAGCTTCAGATTGGGCCACTTCAGCAGGCCCTCCTGGAACTCCAGGGGCAGGTTCTTGTCCGACACCACCACGTCGATGCGATCCAGGCCGCAGACGGAGGCGAAGGCGTTGGAGCCGAATTTGCTGCTGTCGGCCAGGAGGATGATCTGCCCGGCCCGCTCGATGACCGCCCGGTGCACGGCGGCCTCCTCGCTGTTGTAGTCGGAGATGCCGCCGTCCAGGGTGACGCCGCCGGCGCCGATGAAGGCCCGGTCCACGAAGAAGTTGTGCAGCGCGTCGGTGGTGATCTTGCCGAACATGGACAGCTCATCAGTATTCAGCCGCCCGCCCAGGCAGAACAGATCCACCGAGGAGTTGGACAGCTCGTTGACGATGGGCAGGGAATTGGTCAGTACGGTGATATTGCTCAGATCCCGCAGGTGCCGGGCCAGCTCCAGGGTGGTGGTGCCGATGTCCAGGATGATGGTCTCGCCGGAGCCCACCAGCTGGGCGGCCGCCTTGCCGATGGCGGCCTTCTGGGCGTTGCGGGAGGCGTTGCGGGCTGCGTGGGGCGGCTCGCTGGAGGAGGGAGCCTGCAAAATGGCGCCGCCATAGATGCGCTTGATGTCGTGAGAATCCTGCAGGACATCCAGATCCCGGCGGGCCGTCTCACTGGAGACGTTCAGGCGGTTGGCGATGTCCGCGATCTTGACGACCTTGTTTTGGTGCAAAAGCTGCATGATAATGGCTTGGCGTTCGACGGCAAGCATGATAACACTTCCTTATCCTATTTACTTCCTTACGGTTTTACGCGGGGAGGAGGTGGTGAAGCCTCGTCTACCCAAATTCAAAAATAGAATACCACAAAAAACCACACGGCGCAAGAAGAATTTCCCAGAGGGGTGAAAATCATAAAAAATTATCAATCCTGGAAAAAAGTTGAAACTTCGGACGGCGAAAGACCCTGGTCAAATGCAACAAAAAAGCTAAATAACCGGCACCATATGTTCAAAATAACAAGAGAAAAAAGTACACAATTGCAATGAATATGGCCTATTGCGAACCGTTTCGTGGAGGAATAGTTAAATACAATACAAGGCAAAAAAAATACTCATAGGTAAATCTACAAAAATGCTGAAACCATCTTGCAAAAAACAAGAAGTTGCCATAAAATACAGAAAGAAGAAAGCAAAAAACAACAACAAACCACAAAAAGCGGCGGGCGGCAGACAGAGGGAAGCTGCCCCTGCTTTGGGGTGTCCGGAATGGGACGTACTGTTCCGCCGCCCCGCCGGGGGATGAGGTTTTCTTCAGGCAAAACGTGACCAGATAAGGAGAGATCACCATGAACCGTGAAAGTAAGAAGCAGTCGAGAGCGGTAAAAGCGATCCGCGGTTTTTTTAACAGAGACCACCTGATCCCGCTGTGCATCCTGGTGCTGATCTGTGTAGTGACCGGCGCGCTGAACCCGGTGTTCTTCACCTGGACCACCTGGCAGAACATCCTGATGCAGGTATCCAACGTGGGCGTCATCGCCCTGGGCGCCATGTTTGTGGTGACCAGCGGCGGCCTGGACTTCACCGCCGGCGACGGCGTCAGCCTGGCGGGCGTGTGTGCAGCGCTGGTCTTCGTGGCCAGCGGCCACAACACCATCCTGACGATCCTGGCCGGTATCCTGGCGGGCTCCCTGATGGGCTGCGTCACCGGCATGGTGGTCACCAAGCTGAAGATCCAGCCCTTCGTGGCGACGCTGGCCATGATGACCATCATCAAGGGCGTCATGCTGCTGATCTCTGAGGGCACCATCATCCACCTGGATGTGCCGGGCACCAACTTCATCAAGATCGGCCAGGGCATCGTGCCCATCTTTGGCGCCGGCCGGGGCATCCCTGTGGCCTTCCTGATCTTCGTATTCATGGCCATCGTGGCCGCCGTTCTGCTGCACAAGACCCGCTTCGGCCAGGCTGTACTGGCTCTGGGCGGCAATGAGGAGGCGGCCCGCCTCAACGGCGTGAAGGTGAATATGTACCGCTTCCTGGTCTTCGTCGTGGCCAGCACCTTTACCGGCGTGGGCGCCGTTATCACCCTGGCCCGCGTGGGCACCATCGGCATCAACCTGGGCGGCACGACGCTGCTGATGAACGTGATGGCGGCCGTGGTTATCGGCGGTACCAGCCCCTCCGGCGGCAAGTGCAATGTCTTCGGCATCATCATGGGCACCTTCATCGTCACCTGCATCTCCTCCATGCTGACCTATATGAACGTGGACACCAACTGGCGCGACGTGTTCAAGGGTCTGATCATCCTGGCGGCCCTGGTCATCGACGCGGCGGCCAACCACCTCAGCGAGGTGCGGGAGGCCAAGGCCATGGCGGCGCTGAAGCTGGAGGCCCAGAAAAAGGCAGCGGCGTAAGGCTGCCGAAAGATCGTATGATTCTCCGATGAAGGAGTTTCAGAAATAAAACAAAAATAGGAGGTAAACACAATGAAAAAAGTCTTAGCATTCCTGCTGGCCATGGTCATGGCTCTGTCCCTGGTCGCCTGCGCTGGCGGCGGCGACACCCCCGACACCCCCGATACCCCCGATGAGAAGGACGGCTACACCATCGGTGCCGTCATGCAGTCCCTGAACGCTCCCATCTGGATCGAGCTGATGGAGTACGGTGACAAGTGCGCTGCTACTTACAACTCCACCGTGCAGTGGAAGTCCGCTGAGGGCAGCCTGGACAACCAGATCGCTCTGATCGAGGCTTTCATTGAGCAGAAGGTCGACGTCATCATGATCGACCCCATCGACAAGGTCGCTCTGATCCCCGTCATCCAGGAGGCCCTGGAGGCTGGCATCGGCTTCATCACCATGGGCAACCTGGTTGAGGCCGGTATCGACGCGGATACTTACAACGTCTGCACCACCTATCCCGATGCCCGCGACTCTGCCGCTATGGCTGACGTGCTGGTGAAGGCTGGTGGCCCTGGTACCTACGTGATGGTCAACGGCTCTGCCGGTAACTTCGTTTCCGACGTCCGCGGCGATGCCTTCAAGAAGGCCGTTGAGGCTGCTGGCTGCACCGCTATCGTCCAGGACGGTAACTGGGATCCCGACACCACTCTGAAGGTCACTCAGGACATGATCGCCGCTGCCGGCGCCGATCTGAAGGGTCTGTACAACATGGACGACTCCATGCTGGGCATCTCCCTGCAGGCTACTCCCGAGGGTCTGCCCACCGCTGGCCACAACGGTGAGGAGTCCGTCTACACCCAGATCGAAGAGGGTAAGGTTCTGTGCACCACTCTGATCGGTGGCGCCCACATCGGTTACTGGAACGTTCTGACCGCCATCAAGATCGCCCAGGGCGAGAAGGTCGATCATCAGGTCTATCTGAAGACCTACCTGGTCATGACCGAAGAGTCCAAGGCTGCTTACTGGGATGGCGAGCTGGCTGCGAAGTATCCCTCCCTGGAAGTCATCACCCCCGCCCAGGCCCGCATCGTGGCTCTGGAGGACGCTGAGATGGTCACCGCTGCCCAGATCGGCCTGGCCTAATCTGACTTTCCCCGCAAGCGCATAAGCAAGCAAGCAAACGCAATAAGCTAAAGTAAGCTGTATCGGTGTCCGGCAGGGCCGGGCTCTGCCGGACACTGATCCCGTTACCTGTGTCGATCCGATGGTTTGACGCTGAGAATTCCACCTACTGGAGAGTGAAACTATGAAAGGGTTTGTGAAGAAAAACGCACGAGAGCTTGTTCTGGTGCTGGTGATCGCCATTCTGATCATCCTGTTCAGCTTCGTTTCCGATACGTTTTTGTCGGTCGGCACGTTGATGAACCTGCTGCGTCAGAATGTGGTGATGCTGATCGCATCGATGGGCATGCTGATCTGTATGCTGACGGGAGGCATGGATCTGTCTGTCGGCGCAACGGGCGGCCTGGCGGCTATGTGCTCGGCGCTGGTGATGCAGGCGGTAGGCATGGATAAGCCCACCACTGCGCTGATCGGCTTTGTCGTTGTGGTGCTGGTTGGCCTGGTCGTTGGCAGCATCAATGGCTACTTTGTCGGATACATGGGCATCAACCCGTTCATGGTCACCCTGGCCACGCAGGCGATGTGCAGCGGCGCCGTGCTGGCGATCTCCGGCAACAGCCGCGTCATTGTGACAAACAAGGTCTTTACTTGGCTGGGCGCCACCTCCGTGAAGCTCTCCCTGGGCGAGACCAACATCAAAATACCGGTTTCCCTGCTGCTGGCAGCGGCGGTGCTGGTATTCGTCTTCTTCCTCATCAACAAGAGCACCTTCGGTCGCAAGCTGTACGCGGTGGGCGGCAACCCCACGGCGGCAACCTGCACCGGTATCAATTCCAAGCGCGTCGTTTTCACGGCCTATGTCCTGAGCAGCGTGCTGGTCAGCATCGCCGCCATCATCTGGGTGGGCCGTTCCACGGCCGCCACACCCGTGCAGGGCGATGGCCTGGAGTTCCAGGTCCTGACGGCCGTTATCCTGGGCGGTGCTTCCCTGGCCGGCGGCGCCGGTTCCGTGGGTGGCACGGTGCTGGGCGTGCTGATCTATGCGACCATCTACACGGGCCTGTCCATGACCGACGCCTCCCAGGCGCTGATCTATGTGGTGCAGGGCACCCTGATGATCGCCGCAGTGTTTATCGATATCCGCATGAATATGGCCGGCAACCTGAAGCTCAAGCGCCAGGCCAAGAAGGCCGCCAAACAGGCAGCCGCGGCCGCAGAAAAGACAAGCGGCCGGAACCACGAGGTTCAAAAGCTCATCGCAGAGGACAAGCAGCAGGTGCTGGAGCTGCATGATATCAGCAAGTCCTTCCCCGGCGTGAAGGCCCTCAGCGGTGTCAGCATGAAGATCGAGCGCGGCAAGGTTCACGCCATCATGGGCGAGAACGGCGCCGGTAAGTCTACCCTGATGAAGATCATGACAGGCGTCTATACCAAGGACAGCGGTTCCATCCTGGTGGATGGCCAGCCTGTTGAGATAAAGAGCCCCACGGATTCTCAGGCGCTGGGTATTTCCATCATCTACCAGGAAATGGCCCTTGTGCCCCTGATGAATGTGGCCCAGAACGTGTTCCTGGGCAAGGAAAAGAAGAGCAAGATCCCCTTCCTGATCGATCGCGGCCAGATGAAGAAGGAGAGCCGCGAACTGCTGGATCAGTTCGGTCTGAACGTGGACGTGGATACCCTGATCCAGAGCTGCCGCGTCGGCCAGCAGCAGATGATCGAGATCGCCAAGGCCATCAGCGCCAAGGCATGGGTGGTGGTCATGGACGAGCCCACCGGTGCCATCTCCGAGGAGGACACCAAGCGCCTGTTCGAGCTCATCGCCGAGCTGAAGAAGCAGAACGTGGCCATCGTCTACATCTCCCACCGCATGGCCGAGATCTTCGAGATCGCCGACCAGATCACCATTCTCCGCGACGGTCAGCACATCATGACCTCTGAGGTCAAGGACATTACCGAGCAGGATCTGATCCGTGCCATGGTGGGCCGCGAGCTCAATGACATCTTCACCCGCGAGCGCGCCGAGATCGGCGAGGTGGTGCTGGATGTGCGCAACATCAGCCGCGAGGGCGTGTTCGCCCCCATCGATTTCCAGGTACGCGCCGGTGAGGTGCTGGGCTTCTCCGGACTGATTGGCGCCGGGCGCACGGAGATCATGCGCTGCCTGTTCGGTCTGGACAAGATGAGCACCGGCGAGGTTTACCTGGATGGCAAGCAGCTGCATATCCACTCCGTCAGCGATGCCATCAAGTCCGGTATCTGCATGGTGTCCGAGGATCGCCGCCGCGAGAGCATCGTGCCCCTGATGTCCGTGAAGGAAAACATCGCCCTGCCCTCCATGGACCGCGACGCCCATGCGGGCATGGTGGACTTCAAGCGTGTGGATGAGCTGGCTGACCAGTACATCCAGCAGCTGAACATCAAGACCCCCACGCCGGAGCAGCTGCTTGGCAACCTGTCCGGCGGCAACCAGCAGAAGGTCTGCCTGGCCAAGTGGCTGGCTATGAATCCCCGTGTGCTGATCTTCGACGAGCCGACCCGCGGCATCGACGTGGGTGCCAAGGCGGAGATCCACAAGCTCATCGAGGGCCTGGCCAAGTCCGGCATGGCCATCATCATGATCTCGTCCGAGATGCCCGAGTTGCTGGGTGCCAGTGACCGCGTGATCGTGCTGTATGAGGGCATGAAGACCGGCGAGTTTGAAGTTACCCCCGAGCTGACCCAGGAGCAGCTTATGGCAAGCGCATCAGGCTTAAAGTCTGCTGAGTGATACAAGCAAATGTCAACCCGTGTTATTTTTTAGAGGAGGTTAATGCAAATGGCGTACGAAAAAGCATTCCAGCTGAAAATGTATCAGAACATGTACGAGCAGAGAGTCTTCGAGGCAACCGTAAAGGATATGTATGAGCAGGGCTTCATCCCCAACTCCGCACACCTTTACATCGGCCAGGAGGCCATTGCCGCCGGTGTGTCTCTGGCCCTGCGGGAGGACGACTATATTCTGCCCTCTCACCGTGGCCACGCGCAGATCCTGGCCAAGGGCTGCGACATGAACCGCATGATGGCCGAGCTGTTCGGCCGCGCTGACGGTTACTGCAAGGGCAAGGGCGGTTCTATGCACCTGGCCGTTGCCGACCACGGCGTGCTGGGCTCCATTGGTATCGTCGGCTGCAACATGGCTCTGGCCGTGGGCGCCGGCATGGCCGCCAAGAAGAATGGCGAGGGTCAGGTAGCTATCTGCTACTTCGGCGACGGCGCTTCTGCCCGCGGCACCTTCCACGAGAGCATCAACATGGCCAGCGTTCTGAAGCTGCCCATCATCTACGCACTGGAGAACAACCAGTACGGTATGTTCACCCACTACAGCCGTGTCAACAACGTGGAGCACATGGCCTGCCGCGCCGCCGGTTACGGCGTTCCCGGCGAGGTCGTGGACGGCAACGATCCCTGGGCCTGCTACGAGGCTGCCAAGAAGGCCATTGCCCGCGCCCGCGCCGGCGAAGGCCCCTCCATGATCGAGTTCGTGACTTGGCGTCATGACGGTCACTATGAGGGCGACCCCGATGCCCGTGAGTGGCTGTATCGCGATCCCAAGGAGCACGAGGAGTGGCTGAAGAAGGATCCCATCGTCGTGGTGCGCAAGCAGCTGCTGGACGAGGGCGTGGCCACCGAGGAAGAGCTGGCCGCCATCGAGGCCAAGGTGCAGGCTGCCGTGGACGCCTCCGTGGAGTTCGCTCACAACAGCCCCTGGCCTGACGTCAGCGAGACCTACACCGACGTTTACGCCGATTGACGCGTGCACAACCCAATATCAATAAGAAAGGATTGCTAAGTATGAGAGAAATTACTTATCGTGACGCTGTCGTCGAAGCTCTGGACATCGAGCTTGGACGTAATCCTAAAGCCTATGTGGTCGGTGAGGACGTTGCCAGCAAGGTCGGCGGTGCCTTTGGCGCCACCAAGGGCCTGGTCGAGAAGTATGGCCCCGATGTCGTGATCGATACCGCCATCTCCGAGACTGCTATCATGGGCATGGGCGTTGGCTCTGCTGTGTTGGGTTATCATCCCTTCGTGGAGATCATGTACATGGACTTCATCGGCGTGTGCATGGACGAGATCATGAACCAGGCTGGTAAGTTCCGTTATATGTTCGGCGGCCAGATGCAGGTACCTCTGATGATCCGCATGGTGGGCGGCTCCACCGTTTACGGCGCTGCGCATCACTCCCAGTGCCTGGAGAGCATGCTCTGCCACATCCCCGGCATCAAGGTCGTTATGCCCTCCACTCCCGCCGACGTCAAGGGCCTCATCGAGGCTGCTGCCCGGGATAACAACCCCGTCATCGTCGTGGAGCACAAGGGTCTGTACAACATGAAGGGCGAAGTGCCCGAGGGCGAGTACATCGTTCCCATCGGCAAGGCCGATGTGGTGCGCGAGGGCAAGGATGTCACCATCGTGACCTGGAGCCTGATGCGTCATAAGTGCGTGGAGGCCGCTGAGCGCCTGGCCGCCGAGGGTATCGACTGCGAGATCATCGACCTGCGCACCCTGAAGCCCCTGGATACCGAGGCTATCTTCGAGTCCGTGAAGAAGACCAACAAGCTGGTCATCGTCCACGAGGCCAACAAGACCTGCGGCCTGGGCGCCGAGATCGCCGCCCTGGTGGCCGAGAACTGCATCGACTATCTGGATGCTCCCATCGTTCGCGTGGCCGGTCCCGACACCAGCGTTCCCTTCAGCCCCCCGCTGGAGGAGGAGTTCCGCGTCAATGCCGACAACGTCATCGCCGGCGTGAAGTCTATCTTCTAAGTTTCACCTATCTTCAATTAAAGGTGCCGTAGCCTTGTTTGGCGAGGCTGCGGCACCTTTTACCTCAAGCAAAAGAGGAGGAATCATTTTGGCACAGAAAGTTATCATTCCCCGCATGGGCCAGACCATGACCGAGGGCACCGTGGCCCGCTTCCTGGTCAAGGATGGCGACCGTGTGGAGGCTACCACCGATATTTACGAGCTGGAGTACGACAAGTCCACCGCCAACATCCCCGCCAAGAAGGCAGGCACCGTGCGTCTGCTGGTGGCGGAGGGCGCCGTGGTTCCCCTGGGCCAGCCGGTGGCCGTGATCCTGGAGGATGGCGAGACGCTGGAGTCCGTCAATCTGCAGAGCGATCACCAGGTAGCCATCGCCCCCAAGGAGAAGAGCGCCCCCGTGGCCGCCGCGCCCGCTGCTCCCGCCGCCAAGAAGGCCGCCGGAAGCTATGGCGCGACGCCCCGCATCAAGGCCCTGGCCCGGGAGATGGGCATCGATCTGGCGGACGTGACCCCCGCCGACGGCAAACGCTATACCAAGGAGGATCTGGAGAACTACGCCAAGGCCAAGGCTGAGGCCGCCGCTCCCGCTCCTGCTGCCCCCGCCGCCCCGGCGGCCCCCGCTGCGGAATACCGCGTTTCCCCCCTGGCCAAGAAGGTGGCCCAGGAGCTGGGCGTGGACGTGAGCAAGGTTGTGCCCGCCGACGGCAAGCGCGTTATGCGCGAGGACGTGGTGGCCTACGCCGAGGCCAACAAGGCCCCCGCTGCCGTTCCGGCGGCTCCCGCCGCTCCCGCTGCCGACCGCCGCGAACCTCTGCGCGGTATGCGCAAGGTCATCGCCGAGCGCATGAAGCAGAGCGCCGACCTGTATCCCTCTGCCACGCTGACCACCAAGATCGACATGACCGAGCTGGTGAAGATGCGTCAGCAGCTCAACGGCGAGCTGAGCAAGAAGGGCGTCAAGCTGTCCATCACCGACCTGCTGGTGAAGGCCGTGGCCAAGGCCCTGCGCGAGAACGAGATCATCAACACCTCCCTGGTGGACGGCGAGATCATCTACCATGCCGATATCAACATCGGTCTGGCCGTGGCCCTGCCCAACGGCCTGGTGGTGCCCGTGGTGCGCAATGCCGACAAACTGAGCCTGGAGCAGATCAATGCCGAGAGCAAGCGCCTGGTGGGCCTGGCCAAGAATGGCGGCCTGTCCGGCGACGACATGAGCGGCGGCACCTTCTCCCTGACCAACCTGGGCATGGTGGGTATCGATGCCTTCACACCCATCATCAATATGCCGGAGAGCGCCATCCTGGGCGTGGGCCGCACGGTGGAAGAGCCCGCCGTGGTGGACGGGCAGATCTGCATCCGTTCCAAGGCCATCTTCTCCATCACCCACGACCACCGGGTGATCGACGGCTATCCCGCCGCCCTGTTCCTGCAGTCCCTGACTCGTTTCATCGAGAATCCATTTTTGCTGATGCTGGACTGAGTTCTGCGTCATAAGGAGTAAACCATGGCAGAAAAAATTATCATCAAGCGCATGGGCCAGACCATGACGCAGGGCACCGTGGGCAAGTGGTACATCGCCGACGGCGCCGCTGTGGAGGCCGGTCAGAATGTGTACGAACTGGAATATGACAAGTCCACTGCCCCGGTGCAGGCCCGCACCAGCGGCACGCTGCATCACCTGGTGCCGGAGGGCGGTTCCGCCCCCGTGGGCCAGGCCGTAGGTGTGATCCTGCAGCCCGGCGAGAGTATGGACAGCGTCAAGCTGCAGACGGCCAGCCAGGTTGCCGTGGCCCCCACGGCCCCCGGCGCCAAGCCCGCCGCTGCCCCCGCCCCCGCTGCCCCCGCCGCTGTGGCGGGTGATGCCGACGTGATTGTCATCGGCGGCGGCCCCGGCGGCTATGTGGCCGCCAACAAGCTGGGTATGCTGGGCAAGAGCGTCATCCTGGTGGAGCGCGACCGCGTGGGCGGCACCTGCCTCAACCGCGGCTGCATCCCCACCAAGGCCCTGCTGCAGTGCAGCGAGGTCTATGACCACGCCAAGCACGGCGAGATCTGGGGCGTCGTGGCCAACGACATGAGCGTGGACACCGGAAAGGTGGACGCCTTCCGCCAGAAGATCGTCAACGGTCTGGTGCGCGGCGTCGAGAGCCTGCTGCGGGCCCGCAAGGTCAAGACCATCACCGGCGAGGCCCACTTCACCGGCCCGAAGACTCTGGAGGTCAAGAAGGCCGATGGCAGCGTGCAGAAGCTGACGGCGGAGAATATCATCATCGCCACCGGCTCCCGCAACGTGGCGCCTCCCATCCCCGGCCTGGACGGCAAGAACGTCGTCACTAGCACCGAGGCTCTCCACGTGGAGAAGCTGCCCGAGAGCTTCGTCATCATCGGCGGCGGCGTCATCGGCATGGAGCTGGCCGTGGTCTACGCCAACCTGGGCGTGAAGGTCACCGTGATCGAGGCTCTGCCTCAGCTGCTGAACATCTGCGACGGCGAGGTTTCCGCCGCCTGCGAGAAGATCCTTTCTGCCAAGATGGACATCTTCACCTCCGCCCGCGTGGCCCGTATCGAGGACAAGGGCGAGAAGAAGGTGGTCTATTACACCAAGGATGGCAAGGAGTGCGCCGTGGAGGCCGACCTGGTGCTGGCCGCCCTGGGCCGCGCCCCCGATACCGCCTCCCTGCAGCTGGAGCGCGCCGGCATCAAGACCCAGAAGACCACCGTTCTGGTGGACGACAAGCTGATGACCAACGTGCCCGGTGTGTACGCCATTGGCGATGCCAACGGCATCGGTATGCTGGCCCATGTGGCCTCTGCCGAGGGTATCACCGTGGCCGAGTCCATCTGCGGCGGCGACGCGCACATCAACCGCGATGTGGTGCCCAGCTGCATCTACTGCGAGCCGGAGATCGCCCAGGTGGGCCTCACCGAGGAGCAGGTCAAGGCCACCGGCCGGGACTACAAGGTGGGCAAGTTCCCCCTGCGTGCCAATGGCCGCAGCATGATCTTCAACCAGACCCAGGGCTTCGTGAAGATCATCGGCGATGCAAAGACCAACGAGATTCTGGGCGTGCACATCATCGGGCCCAGCGCCACCGAGATGATTGGCGAGTGCGCCGTGGCCATGAAGCTGGAGGGCTGCGTGGAGGATATCGCCCGCACCATCCATGCCCATCCCTCTGTCAGTGAATCCATCATGGAGGCTGCCGAGAGCTATCTGGGCGGCGCCATCCACAGTCTGTAAACGATGTAAGGAGGAAAAAATATGAAGCGTAAGATCGGTTTTGTAGGCGTAGGTAACATGGGTCGCGGCATTTGCCACAACCTGATCCTGGCCGGCAACGATGTGTCCGTGTTCGACGTTGTCGAGGAGAATAAGAAGCGCTTTGAGGGCGAGGCTTATCTGGCCTCCAGCGCCAGAGAGGTCTTTGAGCGCAGCGAGGTCACCTTCATGTCCCTGCCCAACTCCAACGTGATCGAGGCCACCATGGCCCAGTTCTTCGAGGCTGGCGTGGAGGGTAAGCTGGTCGTGGATCTGTCCACCAGCTATCCCACCTCCACCAGAGAGCTGGCCGCCAAGATGAAGGCCGCCGGTGGCGCCATGGTCGACTCCCCCCTGCTGGCTGGCCCCCAGGAAGCCTGGGACGGCACCCTGCCCGTGGTGGTTGCCGGTGACAAGGAGGTCGTGGACAAGTACGCCGATATGTTCGAGAGCTACAGCGGCTCCTGGAAGTATGTGGGCGAGAGCGGCAACGGCCACCTGATGAAGCTGGCCCAGAACTGGGCCGGTCTGCTGCAGGCCATCATGTATGCTCAGCTCTATCCCGTCATGGCTGCCCACGGCTTCGAGCCCGAGAAGCTGTATGACGTGCTGAACAACGAGTTCTATGACACCTGGTTCTTCCAGTTCTACAGCAAGAAGTACATCGAGAAGAATTATCACATGGACTTCGCGCTGAACCTGGGCCTGAAGGATCTGACCTACATGAAGAAGCTCTGCGACGAGCTGGGCGTGCCCGGCTTCATGCTGGACGGCGCCATCGACCTGTGCCGCGTGGCCCTGAAGGAAGGCAAGGATCAGGGCATCGTGCAGGATATGTCCCATGTGGCTGATACCATGTATCAGTACTGCGGCCTGAAGTAAGCACAAAATAACACCCCCACCGGGCGCAGGCGGTTGCGCCTGCGCCCGGCTTTATCCGCATAGGGAGGAGAGTAAAGATGGGTAAAAAGTATATTGCCTCCTATGACTTTGGCACCAGCGGCGTAAAGGCCGTTCTGGTGGGCGAGGATGGCCGCGTCTGCGCCCATGCCACCGTCGGCTACCCGCTGCTCACGCCGAAAAGCGGCTGGGCAGAGCAGGATCCGGATGCATACTGGTCTGCGGTATGCCGCGCCACAGGCGATGCCCTGTGCGCCGGGGCCATTGACCCGGACGATGTCATTGGCGTGGTGTTCGGCACCATGTGGAAGGGCGTGATCCCTATGGACGCCCAGGGCCACCCCCTGCACAACTGCATCATCTGGCTGGATGCCCGGGCTGAAAAGCAGGCCCGCGTGCTCAATGAGCGCATGGGCACCGACCGCTTCTGCGCCCAGGACTACTGGGCCAAGCTGATGTGGCTGCGGGATGAGCACCCGGACATCTACGACGCGGCAGACTGTATCCTGGAAAACAATTCCTATCTGAAATTCAAGGCCACCGGCAAAAAGGGCGTTGACCTGTCCAACAGCCTGGTCACCTCCAGCAAGGAGGAGCTGAAGGCGGAGTACGAGTCCATTATGGCCGCGGCCGGGCTGGAGCTGTCCAAGTTCCCGCCCTGCATCATGCCCTGGGAGACCCTGGGCGGCCTGACGGAGCGGGCCAGCGTAGAGCTGGGCCTCCCGGTGGGCACGCCGGTGTTCGGCGGCTGCGGCGATATCCCCGCCATCGCCATCGGCTCCGGCAGCAGCGCCATGGACGCGGCGCACATCTATCTGGGCTCCTCCGGTTGGCTGGGCGTCACGGTGCCCCGCCGGGTGGACGGCCTGGGCGAGTGCTATCAGTCCCTGGACATGGACAAGGAGATCCTGCTGTATACCATGCAGTCGGCCTGCATGAGCTTCGACTGGGCCATCCACCGCTTCTACTATTCCGAGTGGCAGGCCATGGGCGGCCGGGTCTATGACTTGGTCAACGACGAGCTGGACACGGTGCCGCCGGGAGCGGACGGCCTGCTGGCCACGCCCTGGCTCCACGGCGAGCGCCCGCCCCTGTCGGACAAGGCCCGGGGTATGTTCTTCAACATGAAGGCCGAGCACGAGCGCAAGCACTTTGTGGCCGCCATGCAGGAGAGCATCTGCTATATGCTGCGCATGAAGCTGGAGCGCTATGCCCAGGACACCGGCCGCCGGATCGAGCTGCTGCGTGTGGTGGGCGGCGGCACGGCCAGTAACCACTGGATGCAGGCCCTGTCCAACGTGCTGCGCGTACCCATCGAGGTGCCCGCCGATTCCCGCCACGCCGGCGCCATCGGCACGGCCTACTGTGCGCTGATCGGCCTGGGTCGCTGCGCCAACTTTGAAAACGCCAACGAGCTGATCCGCGTGGAAAAGCGCTTTGAACCCTGTGAGGAGACGGCGCGGGCCTATGACAAGCTGTATGAGTGCTTCTGCCAGCTGTTCCCCGCCCTGCGCAGTGTATTTGAAACGTTAAATAGCTGAGGCGCGCTGCGGCATGAGCCGGAGCGGAGACTCTTGGAGAGATAATCATGAAGAAAAAAGTTGTTTTGTGCGAGTTCAGACAAGAGAGCAATTCCTTCAATCCTGTTATTGCGGGTCGATATGCCTTTGAAATGGGCGGCATCGTGGCCGGTGAGGATTTCATCAAAAAAATCGTTCGTGAGCCATGTGCGGCCAACGGAATGCTGCACGAAATGCAGGAGGCCGGCTGTGAAGTGATCCCTGCCTATTCCATGGTGGCACAGAGCGGCGGGCCAGTCGACCAGAGTCTCGTGGAAGAGTTTCTTGACCACACGCTGCCCGTGCTGCGGGCCAGCCTGCCGGTGGACTGTGTGATGGTATCCCTGCACGGCGCCACGCAGGCCACGCAGTGCGAGGACGTGTGCGGCACGCTGCTGTCGGAGATCCGCGCTGTGGTGGGCCAGGAGACCGTCATCGCCGCGTCCTGCGATATGCACGCCAACGTCACGGATCTCATGCTGGAGAAGGCGGACTTTATCTCCGGCTATCTGACCTATCCCCACACGGATTATTACGATGTGGGCCGCCGGGCCGCCCGCATGGCCCTGCGCCGTCTGCGGGGCGAGGATATTACCATCGCCGCCGTCCGCGTGCCCATGATCGTCCCCGCCAGCGGCTATACCACGCTGCAGGGCAAGTATAAGACCTTTGTGGACGATGCCAAGGCCCTCATCGCCTCCGGCAAGCTGCTGGACTTCTCCGTGTTCCAGATGCAGCCCTGGCTGGATGTGTCCGTGGGTGGTTCCACCATCCTGGCCATCGCCCAGGATGCGGACACGGCCCATGAGGTGGCCGGGCAGTTCGCCCAGCGCCTGTTCGACCTGAAGGAGGAGCTGCGCTCTGAGCTGCTGAGCATCGACGAGATCATCGACATCGCCGAGAAGAACGACGATGGCAAGCCCGTGACCCTGGTGGACTCCGCCGACTCTACCAATGCCGGCGCCGCCGGTGACAGCGCCGCCGTGGTTGAGCGCCTGCTGGCCCGCCACTCCACGCTGAAGACCGCCATCTACCTCAACGACGGCCCCGCCGTGGACAAGGCATTTGCCGCCGGTGTCGGCAGCCGCCTGACGCTGCAGGTGGGCTGCAGTCTGGATACCAAATACAGCGTTCCCGCCACGGTGGATGCCACGGTGAAGGCACTGTTCGAGGACGGCACCTTCGTGCAGGAGGGCCCCGCCGGAAAGGGTCTCATCAACAACATCGGCCCCTCCGCCGTGCTGGAGGTGGGCAACATCAGCATCCTGGTGTGCCACAACACCGCCGGTAACGGCGATCCCCAGCTGTACCGCGCCTTCGGCATCGAGCCCACGGAGCAGCAGCTGGTGGTGGCCAAGGCCTGCACCTCTTTCCGGGCAGCCTATGAGCTGTTTTCCGACAAGATCTACACGGCCAACTCCCCCGGCGCAGCCTGCGCCGACCTGAGTCAACTGGATTTCCAGTTCGTCTCCAAGGATTTCTACCCCTTCCGGACAACGTGGGAGGTATCCCCGCTCCGCAGCCTTTACTGCAAGGGCGCCCGGTAAGGAATGACCCGGTATCCATCGGATATCGCGGAACAGGACATACACGGACGAAGCGGTGCGGTGAACAGCGGCGCCGCTTCGTTCTTTTGGTTCGCAAAAATGACACAAAAAGTGCGCAGGAAGGAGTATAAAAGTTATGTCTGCCTATCACTTTTATTTGCCCACGCGGGTGCTGTTCGGCGCGGGAAAGCTCAATGAACTGCACAAATACCCCATGCCCGGCCGGAAGGCCATGGTGGTCATATCCAACGGAAAATCCACACGGGAGAACGGTTCCCTGGCCCGCACCCAGGAGCAGCTGCGCCTGAGCGGCGTGGAGAGCCTTGTGTTTGACAAGGTGGGCCCCAACCCCATCAAGGCCGTGGTGGAGGAGGGCGGACGCTTCGCCCGTGACAACGGCTGCGACTTCATTGTGGCCCTGGGTGGCGGCAGCGTGATGGATGCGGCCAAGGTCATGGCCATGTACGCCCTGCAGCCTGGTGATCTGTGGGATTATGTGGGCGGTGCCACCGGCAAGGGACAGCCCGTGACCCAGCCCACACTGCCCGTGATCACCATCACCACCACCGCCGGCACCGGCTCGGAGGTGGATCAGTGGGGCGTGATCACCAACCCGGACACCAAGGAGAAGATCTCCTGCGGCGGCTTGGACAGTCTGTTCCCGGTGATCGCTGTGGTGGATCCGGAGCTGATGGCCTCGGTGCCGCCCCGCTTCACCGCCTTCCAGGGCTTCGACGCCCTGTTCCACTCCACGGAGGGGTACATCTCCAACATCAACGACCCCATGAGCGACATGGTACAGCTGGCCGCCATTGAGCATATCGGCGGCTACCTGGCCCGGGCCGTCCGGGACGGGAGCGACATGGAGGCCCGCAGTCATGTGGCCTTTGCCAACACCATGTCCGGCTACTCCATGGTGGTGAATTTCTGCACCAGCGAGCACTCCATGGAGCACGCCATGAGCGCCTATCATCCCGCGCTGCCCCACGGGGCCGGGCTCATCATGATCTCCCGGGAGTATTACACCTACTTCATCGAGAAGGGTGCCTGCCCGGAGCGCTTTGTGCGCATGGCCAAGGCCCTGGGCATGGAGGACGCGGCGGAGCCCATGGACTTTGTGCGGGCTCTGGTGCAGCTGCAGGAGGCGTGCGGCGTGGCCGATCTGAAAATGTCCGACTATGGCATTGAAAAGAGCGAGTGCCTGACCTTGGCACAGAATGCGCGGGCCACCATGCCGGTGCTGTTCACCGTGGATCCGCTGCCCATGAGCGAGGAAGACTGCGCGGGTATCTTTGAGCGGTCTTACCGCTGAAATAAGGAGGATATCATGGAATATGTGACCCTGAACAACGGCGTCAAAATGCCCATGCTGGGCTTTGGCGTGTATCAGATCAGCCCGGAGGACTGCTGCCGCCAGGTGCTGGACGCCATCGACGTGGGCTACCGCGCCATCGACACGGCCCAGCAGTATGAGAACGAGTCCGGTGTGGGCGAGGCCCTGAAGCAGTGCGGCGTGCCCCGGGAGGAGCTGTTTTTGACCACGAAGATCTGGGTGTCCAACGCCGGGTATGAGCGGGCCGCCGCTTCCATCGACGCGTCCCTGCGCCGTCTGCAGACGGATTATCTGGATCTGCTGCTGGTGCACCAGCCCTTCTCGGACTACTATGGCACCTACCGGGCCATGGAGGACGCCTACCGGGCCGGGAAGGTGCGGGCCATCGGCGTGTCCAACTTCTATCCCGACCGGCTCATCGATATCTGCCAGTTCGTAGACGTGAAGCCCGCCGTGAACCAGATCGAGACCCATCTGCTGCACCAGCGGAAGGCGGATCACGCGGTGATGGAGAAGTACGGCGTGCAGCACCAGTCCTGGGGCCCCTTCGCGGAGGGCCGCAACGGTTTCTTCACCCATCCGGTGCTGCTGGAGCTGGCCCAGGCCCACGGCCGCAGCCCGGCCCAGATCGCCTTGCGTTTCCTGCTACAGAGCAACGTGGTGGTGATCCCCAAGTCCTCCCACCGGGAGCGCATGGCGGAGAATCTGAACGTGTTTGACTTCTGCCTGAGCGGGGAGGAGATGGAGCTGCTGCGGGCGGCGGATACCCAGACCAGCGCCTTCTTCAGCCACTATGACCCGGAGACGGTGGAGCTCATTACCAACCTGGCCAAAGAGGGTCTGCGCGAATAAAACCATGCCCCCTGGTACGGCTTGAACCGTACCAGGGGGCATCTGCTTATATCAAAAAGACTTTTGGATGAAAAAAGGACACGTTTTTTATTATCCCCGGGCCGCTCCCGGTCGGGTGTTGGCCGAGTGCCGGGGATGAGCGAGAGTTTTTTGGCTCCTTCGCAGGCGGCTCACAGAGTATCGGGCTCGGCAGAGACCACGTGCACCTGGATGCCCAGGTCGCAGAAGGGGCGGTACAGCTCCTCCGGGGTGCCGGAGTCGGTGATGAGGTGATCCAGCCGCTGGGCGGGGCAGATGTTATACACGGCGGTGATGCCGAACTTGCTGTGGTCCGCGATGCCGATGACGCAATCCGCCTTTTCCACAAAGGCCCGCAGCAGAGCGGACTCGTCCATCCGGTAGTCGGTGAGGCCCCGCTGGGGCGTGATGCCGCCGATGCCGATGATGAGCTTGTTGGCGTTGAACATCTCCAGGTTCTGCATGGCGGTGATGCCGGAGGTGGAGAAGTCGTCCCCCCGCAGGTGGCCGCCCAGGCAGAACACGCTGATGCCGGGGCTGCCGGTGAGTTCCATGGCCACAGGCAGGGAGTTGGTGATAACCGTCAGCTCCGTGCGCTGGTGCAGCTGGGTGGCGATCTCCAGCGTGGTGGTGCCGGGGGTGATGAGCACCGTGTCGCCGTCGCAGATCAGGTCGGCGGCGGTGCGAGCGATGGCCTGCTTCTCCGGGGTGTGGATCTGGCGGCGGAGGGTATAGGCGGACTCGCTGACCAGGGGTTGGGTGCTGATGGCGCCGCCGTGCACCCGCCGCACAAGGCCGGCCTTCTCCATGGACTCCAAATCGCGCCGAACTGTCTCCGAGGAGACGCCGAAGCGCGTGACCAGCTCCTGTACGTTGACAAAGCCCGTGCTGCGGAGCAACTCCATGATACTCTCCCGTCTCATCTGCTGCATGATCCAAACCGCCTTTACCTGTTTTTCGGGGCCGCGGTGCGCAGCCCTCGAGTACCATTATAACGGAAAACTTTCAAAAATCCACTGTTTTTTTCTTTTCATGAAAGAATTTGTGTGAGACAGGCCCGTAATGTGGGAAAACCCACATTACGGGCCGGGATAATCGGAAAAGAAGCGGGAAAATCGCCACGCAATGCCGCAAGTTCACAAAAATTACCACAAAAAAATGTTGACAAACCCACACATGGATGCTACAATACAAGTGCCGGTGCGGGAGACAGATTTCGGCAAGGCGCATCGGACTTTAATGAAAGAGAGAGAATTACGATGAAATCTCTGTTGTTCAGTCCTGGTCCCGTTATGGTGGAAGCTCCTGTTCGTGAAGCACTGATGCATTATGATATCTGCCACAGAAGCCCCGAATTCGAGGAAATGTTCGCCGGCCTGCAGAAGAAGATCAACCGCCTGTTCCAGGCGGATGACAGCTATGAGTCCGTGGTGGTGTCCGGTTCCGGTACCTCCGCCAACGAGACCTGCCTGAGCTCCGTGTTCCAGGGCGACGACATGGCCCTGCTGCTGAACAACGGCGAGTTCGGCGGCCGTCTGGACGAGATCCTGACCAAGTACAATGTTCCCACCGTGCGTCTGGAGTTCGGCTGGGCCAATATGTACGATCTGGCGCAGGTGGAGGAGGCCCTGAAGGCCAATCCCAAGATCACCTTCGTGTGCATGGTGTTCCATGAGACCAGCACCGGCATGATCAACTCCGTCCATGAGGTGGGCCTGCTGGCCAAGAAGTATGGCAAGCGCCTGTTTGTCGACTGCGTCAGCGCCGCTGCCGGCCAGTTCATCGACGTGGTGAACAACAACATCGACATCTGCACCAGCGTGGGCGGCAAGTGCCTGGGCGCTTTCCCCGGTGCGGCCTATATCTGCGCCAAGCGCGACCTGCTGGAGAGCGTGCCCGCTGAGCAGGGCAAGAACGTGTATCTGAACCTGGGCAAGCACTATGCCATGGCCAAGAAGTGCTACCAGACTCCCAACACCCCCAACGTGACCCTGTTCTGGGCGCTGGATGCCGCTCTGGACTGGACGCTGGAGCGCGAGACCCTGGCCGGCCGCATCGCTCGCTACCAGGAGTGCGCCAAGATCCTCCGCGACGGTATGCGCGAGATGGGTCTGAAGTTCCTGCTGCCTGAGGAGCAGATGTCCAACACCGTTACCTCCGTCTTCCTGCCCGAGGGCAAGGACGTGTCCGACTTCGTGCTGGAGCTGGCCAACGACGGCTATACCGTGTATCCCGGCAAGGGCAAGTACCTGGCCATGAATATGTTCCAGGTGGCCAACATGGGCGCCATCTATCCCGATGACTGCCACAAGTTCCTGGAAGTGCTGAAAAAGCACATCTGAATTCCCTTTGTTGTACCCACTCATCGGAAACGATGAGACCACACTTCTTCCCCATTCTCTTCCACCTCGCGATGCTCCCGTGCAAAGGGGGGCAGAGCGGAAACAAGGGCGGCCTTCGGGCCGCCCTTGTTTCGTTGTTTGTCAAATAAAGGCTGGAGGAGCCCTCTTGACAGGCGAACAGGCCCGCGCCGGGTGGCGCGGGCCTGTTCGCTATGTGCAGCTTACGCTGTGTTTGCTTGGCTTAGCCGAAGTTCACATCCAGGCGGATGATACCGTCGATGGAGATATCAAAGTAAGGAGCGGAACGGAACTCGGACTCGGAGAAGTAACCGTCATGGATGACCTCAGTGTCGGGGGTGTAGCTGGGATCGCTGTCCACGTCAGCCATGTAGGAGGTCAGGTGACCCGCGGCGTCGGTCTTCATGGCATCGGTGACGTTGTCGCCGGTGACGGTGAAGGTGGAGCAATCGAACACGTGCAGGGTGCCGGCCTTCAGGGCCTCGATGGCAGCATCGATAGCGGCCTGGGTGCCATCAGCAGCGACCTTGGTATTCAGCTCAGCCAGCTCCACGGAGCTGGTGGCCAGGGTACCGGTCCAGTCGGCGTCGATGGCCTTGCCATCGATGACAGCCTGGATAGCATAGACATAGTAGGGAGCCCAGTTGATGCGGGAGGAGATGATGTAGGTATTGGCACCCACGGAGATGGTGGAGCCGTTGTAGGACACGTTGGGCACGCCGGCGGTCTCGCAGGCAGTGGGAGCGCCCATGGAGTCAGCGTGCTGGCTGATGAG